>JAGNHB010000023.1 GCA_018001935.1 Acidobacteriota bacterium | reverse complement strand
ACCCTTCCCCTCCCGCCCGGGCCTGACCCTTCCCCTCCCGCCCGGGTTCCCCTCTTTTACACGCTTCTCACCCTTCGCACATTTTACACCTTAAGCAACCCCGGAGAAAGCCAGCGAGCGCAGTCCCAAAGAAAGCGGCTGCCCGAAGGCAGCCGCAACATCGCACGATTATCTTGTTAATCTGACGTTCCCGCAAAAATTACCATCGCCTCCCGGGCAATGGCTCAAGCAAAGGCTTTACAGGCAATTTTCCTTTCGTTTTCCGACTTGTTGCGAAACCGTCAAACCGCGTCTCTTCCAAGTTCGGGGCGTCGACTCCCCTTGTTTAAACCCGCCGGGCCCCGGCGGTTTCCTCAAGCTGATGAGCCCCCGGGCCCCGCCGGCCTGTCGGACCCGCCGGGCCCTGCCGGTCTTCCGGGCCCGCCGGGCCCCGGAGGGCGTCGCACCGCCATCCGGAAACCCGCCGGGGCTCGACGGCTCACTTCTGGTGCGAGGCCTCCAGGCGGAGGACGTACTCCCAGTACGTGTCGACCTGCCGCTGCAGTTCCTCGATCACGTGGGCGTTCTTGGGGTTGGACAGGTGGCGGAAGCGGCCCTGGGTCCGGGTCCACTCGGTGATGGCCTTCTTCTCCTTGGGTTTGTAGTTGAGCTTCATCACGCCGTTTTCCACCTCGAAGAGGGGCCAGTAGCAGGTCTCCACCGCCAGGCGGGTGACCTCCATGCTCTTCTCCGTCGGGATCATCCAGCCGGGAACGCAGGGCGACAGGACGTTCAGGAAGGCCGGCCCGTCCACCTTGAGGGCCTTTTCCAGCTTGGTGGCCAGGTCGTTGTAGTGGGCCACGGTGGTCTGGGCGGCGTAGGGGATGTGGTGGGCGGCGGCGATGCTGGTGAGGTCCTTGCGCGGTTGGGACTTGCCCGGGATCACCTCCCCGGAGGGGGAGGTGGTGGTGGCGGCGCCGTAGGGGGTGGCGCTGGAGCGCTGGATGCCCGTGTTCATGTAGGCGCCGTTGTCGTAGCAGATGTAGACGAAGTCGTGCCCGCGCTCCATGGCGCCGGACAGCGCCTGGAGGCCGATGTCGTAGGTCCCGCCGTCACCGCCGAAGGCGACGACCTTCACCTGCCGGTCGGCGGGGAACTTCCCCTGGGCCTTGAGGGACTTGTACATGGCCTCGATGCCGCTGGCGGTGGCGGCAGCATTCTCGAAGGCGCTGTGGACGAAGGGCTTGGCCCAGCTCGTGTACGGGTAGATGGTGGTGGCCACCTCGAAGCAGCCCGTGGCGCTGGTCACCACGATGTCGTAGTCGGTGACCCGGTACAGGAGCTTCGGGATGATGGGGATGCCGCACCCGGCGCAGAGCCGGTGGCCGGCGGTAAAATGATCGGGTTTCTTGGACAGTTCTTTCAGGTTTGCCATGATGATCCTCCCTCAGTCCCTGACGGTGATGAATTCGGTGAGGGTCTTGTACTCGCCCGTCTCGGCGATCTTGACCAGCTCGTCCAGCACGTAGTTGCAGTGCCCCTCCTCGAGGTCGCGCCCGCCAAGCCCGTAGATCTTGTTGATCATGATGGGCTTCGGGTTGCAGTCGTAAAGGGTGGAACGGAGTTCCATGAAGAGGGGGCCGCCGTGGGCGCCGACGGAGTCCACCCGGTCCAGGACCGTGATCGCCTTCAGGTGCTTGAGGGCGTCGGCGTACTCGGCGGCGGGGAAGGGGCGGAACACGCGGGGCTTGAGCAGGCCGGCCCGGATGCCGCGCTTGCGGTAGGCGTCGATGACGTCCTTGGCGGTCCCGGCGGAGGAGTTGAGCACCACGAGGCCGATCTCGGCGTCCTCCAGGCGGTACTCCTCGAAGTAGCCGTAGGCGCGGCCCGTCAGCTTGCGGAAGTCCTCGGCCACCTCCTTGATGACGGGGAGGGCCTTGTGCATGCCGTCGGTCATCTGGCGGCGGTGCTCGATGTAGTAGTCCTGCAGGTCCAGGGCCCCGAGGGTGACGGGGTGTTCCAGGTCGAGCAGGGCGTTGAGGGGCTTGTACCCGCCGACGAAATCCTGGACTTCCTTGTCCTCCAGGTACTCCATCCGCTCGATGGAGTGGCTGATGATGAACCCGTCCTGCATCACGAGAGCGGGCAGCCGCACGTCCAGATGCTCGGCGACGCGCACGGCCTGGATCAGGTTGTCGTAGGCTTCCTGGGCGTTCTCGCCGTAGAACTGGAGGCAGCCGGAGTCCCGGGCGCCGAAGGAGTCGCCGTGGTCGCAGTGGATGTTGATGGGGGCGGACAGCGCCCGGTTGATGACGGAGAGGACGATGGGCAGCCGCATGCCGGCGGCGATGTAGAGCATCTCCCACATGAGGGCGAGGCCCTGGGAGGAGGTGGCGGTCATGACGCGGCCGCCCGCCGCCGCGGCGCCGATGCAGGCGCTCATGGCGCTGTGCTCGCTCTCCACGGTGACGAAGTTGGTCTTGACCTGGCCGTCGGCCACGTACTGGGAGAACTCCTCCACCACCTGGGTGGACGGGGTGATGGGGTACGCGGCGCAGACGTCGGGGTTGACCTGCTTCATGGCGTAGGCCATGGCGGAATTGCCGGTGGTTGCAACGATCTTGGCCATGGTGCTCCTCCTACTTCTCGCGCTGCATGCTGAGGGCCCGGACCTTCTCGGGGCACTCGTGGGCGCAGATGCCGCAGCCCTTGCAGTAGTCGTAATTGATGCCGCGGACCTTGCCGTCCTCGACGATGATGCTCATGTCGGGGCAGTAGACCCAGCAGCGGAAGCAGCTGATGCACTTGGAGCCGTCCCAGACGGGGCGGTCCACGCGCCAGGAACCGGTCTTGTTCTCCAGGGCGGAGCCGGGCATGTCGATGGTGCCGCCGATGGGGATCTCTTTCCAGTTTTTCAGTTTAAACATCGCTCTTTGCCTCCTCGTAGCCCCGCTTCACCGCGGCCAGGTTGCCCTCCACGACCTTGACGGGGAATTTGTGCTCGAGGCTCTCGCGGGTCTCCGCGAGCAGCGTCTCGAGGTTCACGATGGGGATCGCCTTGGCGAACGCGCCGATCATGGGTGAGTTGGGAAGGGCCCGGCCGATCTCCTGGATGGAGATGCCGGTGGCGTCCAGCGTGTACAGCTTGTCGGACGGCTTGAGCCCGAGGTGCTCGCGCATGGACCGGGCGGACTCGGTGGTGTTGACGAGGTAGACCGCTTCCTCGCGGGCGCCCTCGGTCAGGTTGACGGCGCCCACCAGGGTGGCGTCGACCACCACGATCACGTGGGGATTCTTCACCGGGGTGTGCACCCGGATCGGCTCGTCGGAGAAACGGTTGAAAACGCGGACCGGGGCACCCCGGCGTTCGGGCCCGTACTCGGGGAACGCCTGGATGTACTTGCCCACGGTCAGGATGACTTCCGCCAGCGTCTTGGCGCCGGTGACGGTCCCCTGACCGCCCCGCCCGTGCCAGCGGACTTCCAGCAGGTTGCTCATGGGTCTTCCTCCTGTCGGATGGGTTTCGGTTGCGAGAGATCGTGTCGTGTCCGGGAGGGAGTTTCCCGAAGCCCCTGTGGCCGGTCGGCCGGTCCGGGGGACCGCGCGGCGCGCCCCTCGAAAATCAAAGGCGCAAATATACCACGTTTTTCGAAGAACAATACGACAATGTTGAGATTTTTTCCTCGAATCCATCCCGGGCGGACCGCATTGAGAAGGGGGAGGCCAAGCCCCTTGAATTGACACGTTCGTAAAAAGCCCGGATTCGGATCTCACAGAGGCACAAAGGCACGGAGAAGAATCATAAGGATTGTTGATTCTATTAAATAAGATTTGCTTTTCTCCGTGCCTCAGTGCCTCTGTGAGAGAGCAGGACTCTTGGCGGGGGCGTCAGGAATTGACGCAAGGGATTTCAGACCGGAACCTGGCACGAAGTCGGCGTGCAGAGCCTCTCGCCTGGCGCGAAACCTCGCAACGTGTCCCGTGATGATGTTTCTGGGTTTTTCTTTGCGAGGCTTGGCGACGCAGCGGCTTTGCGTGAGGCGATGACCGCTTTTTTCTTGTCTTCCTGGGGACAGGTCAGTTCGATTCGGAGATGATGTACTCCTTCCGGCGGAAGATGAAAGCGCCGGCCAGGAGGGCCGCAAGGCCGAGGACCAGGAGCACCGCCACCGAGGCCGACGTACCGGACGGCTCGAGCTGGAAGGCCAGCGGGCCCGTGTTCTTCCCGAGTTGAGGGAGCAGCGACTTCAGCCAGTGAACAAGGGTGAATTTCTGGGTGACCCCCGGCATGAACTGGATGACGCTTTCCCAGCCGAAGACGAAGATCAGCCCCGCCAGGACGGGACGCTTGATCCAGGTCCCGGCCCAGGCGAAGAGGGCGCCGTAGGCGAGGACCCCCAGGAGCCCGACCCCCGTGAAGCGGAGGAACAGGCCCCAGCGGTCCGGGTTGGCCAGGCCGGCGGGGTCGGTGGTCACGAAGGCGGCCAGGAGGCTTGCGAGGGTGACGACGGCGGCCACCGCGAGGGAGGCCAGCGCCTTTCCCAGGAAGAGGGCGCCCCGCGGGGCCGGCCGGGTGACGAGGTAGACCAGGGTCTTGTCCTCGATCTCGTCCGACACCACCGTCGACCCGTAGAACAGGGCCAGCAGCGGGATCAGCAACTGGAAGAAGAAGGACGGCGCGGGGCCGTCGGCGAAGGTCAGGGCGGCGCTCCCGTGGCGGGCCCCGGCGGACAGGACCCCGACCAGCGCCAGGAGGACGGGCGGGACCAGGGCGAGGACGAAGAAGGTCCGCGTGCGTTTCGACCGGAGGGAGAGCTTCAGGAAGGCGAGCGCGACGATGCGTGTCCCCGTTGCGGTGTTCATCCTCACCTCCCCACCAGGTAATCGAAGACGGCCTGAAGGTTGTCGTCGGGGGAGGTGATCTCCTCCACCAGCAGGTCCTCCTCGGCGATGACGCGGGTCAGGGCGTCGAAACAGGGGTCGCGCCGGTCGGTGGTGAGCGTCACGCCGCCGTCCGCGTCGAGGGCGACGCTCCGGACGGCCTCGTGGCCGATCATCCGGCCCGCGACCTGCCGGGGTCGGTCGCAGCGCACGTAGACCTGGTGCGGGTGCTCGTCCAGCAGGCCGCGGATGGTGTGGATGTCCCCCTGGGCGAAGACCTTCCCCTGGTGGATCAGGAGGATCTCGTCCGTCATGCCTTCCACTTCCGGCAGGATGTGGGAGGAGACCACGATGGTCCGCCCCGCGGCCTCCAGTTCCTTGAGCATCTTCACGATCCGGATGCGCCAGAGCGGGTCGATGCCCCGGAGCGGTTCGTCGAGGAGCAGGAGTTCGGGGTCGTGGACCAGGCAGGCGGCGAGGCGGAGCCGCTGGCGCATCCCGAAGCTGTAGGCTCGGACGAGCTTCCGGGCGGCGTCCGTCAACCCCACGCGCTCGAGCGCCCCGGCGGCCTTCGCGTCCGCGTCCGCAGCCGGGAAGCCGTGCAGCCGGGCCATGAAGCGGACGAACTCCACTCCCGACATGTCCGGGTAGAAGCAATCCGCCTCGGGGCAGACGCCGATGCGCCGGAATACGCCGGGGTTGGCGAATACGCTCTCGCCGAAGACCCGGACGGCGCCGATGCTGGGCTTGAGCTGGCCCGAGACCAGCTTGAGCAGCGTGGACTTGCCCGCCCCGTTGGGCCCCAGCAGCCCCACGATCCCCGGGCGGATCTCCAGGTTGATCTCACTCACGCCCAGGATGTGGCCGTACCACTTGGACAGGTTCTCGCAGGCGACGATGGCGCTCATGAGCGCTCCTCCGCGCGGCGGACCCGGAGGTAGAGCATCCCGACGGCCAGGGCCGCGACCAGCGCCAGGATCACCACCGAGACGAAACCGTCCACCCCGAAGTCCGGTCCCTGGTTGAAGAAGAAGGTCCCGGCGTTCCGGACGTTCCGGGTCACCGACAACAGGAACCAGCCTCTCTGGCGGGTGGCGCCCACCAGGATGCCGGCCACGGCGTCCGAAAAGAAGAAGACGGCCACCAGCATGATCCAGATGAAGTTGATCCGCTCGCTCAGCGTGGAGACGAACAGGGTGACGGAGGCGAAGAAGAGGCCCGTCAGGACCGGGAAGACCACGATGGCCAGGAGCAGGCCGGGTTGCACGATCAACTGCCCGGAGAAGACCATCCTGAAGAGGAGGATGAGGACTCCGGGCGCGAGGGTGAACACGAGCAGGTAGAACAGGATCACCGAGAGTTTCCCGGCGAGGTAGCCCGTGTGGGAGAGCGGGCGCGAAAAGTAGAGGGGGAGGGCGCGCAGCCGGAGGTCGCCGGAGATGAGGCCCGCGCCGCAGAAAATGCTCAGGACCACCAGGTTGAAGATGACGAACCCGTTGGTGTAGACGAAGTTGAACAGGGAAGCGTCGGTCTGGAGGACGGCGACCAGCCGGGTGAACATCTTGAGTTCGGGTTTGGCGATGGCGTAAACCAGGGCCAGGAAGAAGAAGAACGGCATCGCGCACAGGGAGAAGACGAGGCGGGAGTGCTTCCGCTTCGCCACGCTCCGGACCCCGTTGCGGAAGATGGGGAGCCACCGCCGGCGGGAGGAGGTCAGCTCCCCGTCCCACCCGACGTAACCCTTAGGACGGATTCCCATGATTCTCCTCCACGGCCCGGATGAAGGCCTCTTCGAGGGTGACGCGGCTGCGCTGCAGGTGCCGGACCTGTGCGCCGGTTTGCCGGGCCGCCTGGAACAGGGCCCGGGTCGTCGCCCCGGGCGGGATCTCGACCCGGAAGCGCCCCTTCTCCGTCTCGGTCACGCGGATGGCCAGGGCTTCAAGCTCGCGCCCGAAAGCCGACGGGTCGCCCTTGATCCGGACGTCGAAAACATCGCCCGCCGCCGGCTGGAGTTCACGGACGGTCTTCTCGGCCACCACCCGGCCGTTGTCCACGATGACGACGTCGTTGCAGGTGGCCTCGACGTCGGGAAGCAGGTGAGTGGAGAGGATGACGTTCTTCCCCTCCGACGAGGCGATCTCCCGGATGAGGTCCAGCATGGTCTGCCGGCCGGCGGGGTCCATGCCGGAGGTGGGCTCGTCCAGCAGGAGCAGGCTGGGGTCGTGCACGAGGGCCTGGGCCAGCTTCAACCGCTGCCGCATCCCGGTGGAGTAGGTCTCCACCAGCCGGTAGCGGGACTCCTCCAGACCGACGTAGTACAGCACGTCGTGGGCGCGCTTGATGGCCGCCCGGCGGGGCATGCCGCTCAGTTCGCCCAGGTAGGCGGTGAACTCCACGGCGTCGAGACCGGGCAGGAGGCAGTCGCTCTCCGGCATGTACCCCACCTGCCGGCGGGCCTCCCGAAGACCGGCCCCCAGGGGGTGCCCGAGCACCGTCCCGGAGCCGGACGCCGGCCGGAGAAAGCCCAGGATCACCTTCATGAGCGTGGTCTTGCCCGCGCCATTGGGCCCGAGGAGCCCATGGATCCCCGGACCCAGGCGGAGCTTCACGCCGGCGAGCGCCACGGTCCCGTCGTAGCTGAACCGGATGTCGTCCAGCGTGATCATCTCTCCCGCCATCGTCCCCTCATCCCTCCCACTCGTTATCAGTATCAGTATCAGTATCGGTATCGGTATCGGTATCGCAATCGCAATCGCAATCGCTCTCGCTCTCGCTCTCGATCCCCCCCGCCGTCCCCCCCCTGCCCATTCCGCCCCTTGCCCCGTCCTGCCCGCCTTCTGCAAGAGCCCGAAAGCAATCATACGAGCGGAAAGCGGATTTTGATCCACTGAATTCCGGATGGCCGGGATTTTCCGATCCCGATCCCGACCGCGATCAGCAATCGGCAGGGCATCTCACGGGGGGAGGCCGGCGGGATCCGGTGGACGGGGCGAAGGGGATCACCGCGCGAGTCCCTTCTCCACCAGGGCCTTCGTCACGGGGAGCACCTGCCGGTCCCCGGCGGCCCGCAGCTCCGGGGCGGTCGTCGGGTTGAACTCCAGCTCCGCGAGGACGCGGCCGAGGGTCTCCTGGAGGGCCCGGGCGCCGATGCGGGCGTTGGCGGCGGCGTCCGCGACGATCCGGTCCACCGCCGCGTCGTCGAAGCGCAGGTCGATACCGAAGGAGGCGAAGTACTCTTTCGCGTGCCGGTAGGGCGAGTCGGGGACCCCGAGAAAGATCTGCCGGAGCGCGGGCCGGTCGAGGTCGTCCAGGACGGCCACGCTGCTGAAGCGGGAGATGAACTGGGGTACCATCCCGTAGGCGAAGAGGTCGCTGAGCTTGAGGTACTCCCGGAGGGTGAAGTGGATGGTCTTGCGCATGCGGCCGGTGGCGTCGTCCCACTCCGAGGTCTCGGAGAACCGGCGCTCGTCCTCCTTGTTCTCGACGAGCTTGTAGATCTGGTCGTAGAGTTCCTCGAACGCCCCCCCGGCCACGAACTGGACCCGCCGGGTGTTGACGGCGAAGCGGTGCCGCTTGCCGCCGGCGTCGGGGGCGGTCTCGTAGCTGGTGACCTCCCCCTCCAGGACCGTGAGCAGCGCCTGCTGGATGCTGATCCCGGCCACGTTGGTGCGCCCTGCGATGCGGGACGAGATCTTGTCCACCTCGTCCAGGCAGACGGTGGCGTTCTCCATCCGGTCCCGCAGGGCCTCGGGGTCGAAGGCGTCGCCGATCTCGCGGCGGGCGTCCGCCTCGAGGTTGCGGAACAGCCGCGACAGGCGGACCTCGCCGTCCTCGCCCACCAGCGAGTTGGCGTTCATGATGCTCAGGGTGGCGAACTTCTCCAGGTCGGGGTGCTCGCGGTAAAAGGCGATGATGGCCCGCATGATGGTGGTTTTACCGGTGCCCGAGTTGCCGATGAGGAGGATGTTGCTGTTTCTGAGGCCCTGCAGGTGCTTGTAGACCCCGACGGCGATCTGTCGCAGGACGGGGTCCTGGCCCACCACGCGGGCGGAGAGGAACGCGAAGATGTCTGCCGGGTTGTACCGCTTGCTCATTCCAACCTCCCAGATAACTTTTCAAACCACTGATTCGGTCTTTGAACCACTAATCTCACTAATCTTCACTAATGGATGCAAAGACAAGGTCCCGGACATTCCACGTTCCACGGCGAGGGGTAATTCTATCTCGAATCACGCTGAAGCCGCATCAACAATCAATATTCATTATAAATTATATATATTTAGAGGATTGCACTCTTGTAGCCTATGCCTTTGTTTTATTAGTGGAAATTAGTGTGATTAGTGGTTGCATCATCCGGGTCAGCGGGGGGTGCCGTCGAGGTGGACGCCGGGCTTGAGGTAGTTCCGGACGTAGTCGTCGACGGCTTCCTCCAGGGTGTTGGGGCGCCCGACGAACCCCGTGGCGTTGAACCGGCCCATCTCGGCGCACGTGTGGTACTGGTACCGGTCCCGGAGGGCCTCCGGCATGTCGATGAACTCCACGTTCACCGGCTGGTCCAGGGCCTTGAAGAGGGCCGCCGCCAGGTCGTTCCAGGTCCGGGCGACGCCGCTGCCGATATTGAAGATGCCGCAGTAGGGGGTCCCGAGGAGGTGCAGGGTCATCCGGACCGCGTCCTTGACGTAGAGGAAGTCCCGCTGCTGGGCCCCGTCCGCGTACTCCGGGCGCCCGGACCGGAACAGCTTCATCGGTCCGCCCGAGAGCACCTGCTCGAAGGCCCTCAGGACGACGCTGCGCATGTCCCCCTTGTGGTACTCGTTGGGGCCGAAGACGTTGAAGAATTTGAGGGAGACGATGCGGCCGAGGACCCCGGCGTCCCGGGCCCAGAGGTCGAAGAGGTGCTTGGAGTAACCGTAGGGATTGAGCGGGCGGAGGGTGTCCAGCCGGCTTTCGTCGTCGAGGTAGCCCTGGGTCCCGTCGCCGTAGGTGGCGGCGCTGGAGGCGTGGAGCAGGCGCGCCCCCTGCTTGAGGGCGAAGCCGGCCACCGCCTTGGCGTACTCGAAGTTGTTCCGGACGAGGAAATCCACGTCCCGCTCGGCGGTGTCGGAGCAGGCCCCGAAGTGGAGGACCGCCTCCACGCGGCCGAGGTTCTCCCCGGACGCCATGGCGGCCAGGAAGCGGTCCGCCTGCAGGTAGTCCCGGAACCGGAGCCCTCGAAGGTTCTTCCAGCGTTCGTCCCGCTCGAGCCGATCGACCGCCAGGATGTCGGTGTACCCGCGCTCGTTCAGCGTCCGGACGGCATTGCTGCCGATCATGCCCGCCGCGCCCGTCACGATGATCATGAACAACCTCCCGAGCTTCGCTTCCGCCGACGCAGCCTGAGCGGCCCCTGGCGGGTGAAAGCGGGACTATAAGGCCGAACGGCCCCCGGCGCAAGGAGTTTGTCGTCCCGGCATTTCGGGCCACGGTTCCCCTTGAAGGACGGCCGGCCCTGGTATAAGCTCGCCCCGGACCCGATCCCGCAGGCATCCTTTTTGCGATGGTTTCCTGTGTGCATTTCTCGAGAGAGGCCCGACATGAGAATCCGGACACAGCTTTTCATCGGTACGGCGGCCTTGGTCCTCGCGCTGCTCGGGGTCCAGTGGGGACTCCAAGTCCGTCAACTGAGGGACCTGGACCAGCAACTGGCGGAGACGGCCGCCGACGTCACGCGGACCCTGGTCTTCGGCGAGACCGGCCGGACCGCGCCGGAGGGACCGGTGGAGAGCCGGGAATCCCGCCGGGTCATCCGGGTCCGGCCGGAGACCGCCGGCGAGCCCGGGGCGGTCGGGATCGTCCTGCCCCTGCTCTTCGACGAGGTCACCCCGGACGCCGTTCCTGTGACGGGGGAGACCATGACCCGGACAGTCCGGATCCGCCGGGAGGAGCCTTCCCGTCCGGTGACGGGGGACCCCTCGCCGGCCGCCCCGGGGAGTGCGGCGGCGCCGGAGGTGAGGAAGCTCCGGGTCACCGAGACGAAATCCTACACGATCAAGGTTTCCGTGGACCAGAAGGGGCCCCGCAATTACGTGGTGATCGCCGGGCTCCCCCAGGGGGAGCGCCGGATCCCGGTGCCGA
The DNA here is from genome assembly GCA_018001935.1 of Acidobacteriota bacterium. Taxonomy (NCBI): domain Bacteria; kingdom Pseudomonadati; phylum Acidobacteriota; species Acidobacteriota bacterium. The sequence continues at coordinate 65,098 of JAGNHB010000023.1, read as the reverse complement.
AATCCAACGCGTCCGAGGTCATCCGCGCCACCCTTCACCAGGGCCTCATCGCGGGGATCGTGCTCCTGGCCGTGGGGCTGGTGGGGGGAGCGCTCGTGGCGCACCGGGTCACGAAGCCCATTCGCCGCCTGAAATCGGGCGCCGAGGCCGTGGGGCGCGGCGAGCTGGGCACCCAGGTCGCCGTGGAGTCCCGGGGGGAACTGCGGGACCTGGAAATGACCTTCAACCGGATGTCCCGCCAGCTGGCGGAGCTGGAGGTTGAGAAGCAGAGCTGGAAAGCCCGGGAGCACCTCGCGGAACTGGGCGGCCTGGCGCGGGGCCTGGCCCACACGCTCCGCAACCCGCTCAACACCTTCGGCCTGGTGATCGAGGAGCTGGGCGCCCGGGGCAGCGACGAGGACAGGACCCTGGTGGCGACCGCCCAGGCCCAGATCCGGCGCATTGACCGGTGGGTCCGTTCCCTCCTGGCGGTGGGGAAGGAAGGGGCACTGGAACCGGAGCCGGCGGACATCGTCCAGGTGGTGACCGACATGGTCTTCGAGAGCCTGCAGGCCGGGAACCGGGTCGAACTCCGCTGCGAAGCCGAAAGCCTGCCGTCGCGGGTGATCCTGCCCGCCCTGAGACCGGCGCTGGCGAACCTCGTGGAGAACGCCGCGGAAGCGTCGCCGGCGGACCGCGCCGTGGAGGTCGAGGTCGGGGAAGACGGGGAGGACGCCGTCATCGTCATCCGGGACCACGGTCCGGGGCTTCCCGGGGAGGTCCGCCGCAGGCTCTACGCCCCCCACGTGACCACCAAGCCCGAGGGGTCGGGCATGGGCATATACCTCTCCCGGCAGCTGATCGAGGGCATCCACGGGGGGAAACTGGACATCGGGGACGACCCGGGCGGCGGCACCGTCGTCACGGTGCGGATCCCCCGGCAGTTCCCTGGCCCGGGGGAAAAGGCGTGAGGCTGTAAGAACGATCGGGGCCAGGATCGCTCTCGCTCCGGGTGCCGGTCCGTTGCCTGCCGAGGCCGGTTTTCGGGCCGGGTGTGAGGTCGATAGTGATGGCGACGCGATAGTGACGGTGATCGCGATAGCAGCGATACCGATAGCGATACCGATGAAATCGTTGATGGGTGGGAAATGGGGTGAAACATGGGTGTGGAACACACAGTCCTGGTAGTGGAAGACGAGAACGCCCAGCGCAAGATCATCGCGGACATCCTCCGCCGGGAAGGGTTCCAGGTGGAAGAGGCCGCGTCGGGCGAGGCCGCCCTGGACGCGATCGAGACCCGGGTCCCGGACCTGGTCCTGAGCGACTGGAAGCTGCCCGGGATCGGCGGCGGCGAACTGCTGGCGCGGGTCCGCTCCCGGGGGCCGAGGCCGGCCTTCATTGTCATGACGGCGTACGGTTCCATTGCCCACGCGATGGACGCCATACGGAACGGAGCGGACGACTACCTCGCCAAGCCCTTCGAGCGGGACGAGTTGCTCATCGCCGTCCGCCGGGTGCTGCGCACCACCCGCCTGGAAGACGAGAACCGCCGGCTTCGGGAGGAAATCACCGGTCGGGAAGGGTTCGGGGAGATCCTGGGGAAGGCGGAGGCCATGCAGCAGCTTTTCCGGACCATTCGGAAAGTGGCGGCCACCGACGCCACCATCCTCGTCACGGGCGAGTCGGGCACGGGGAAGGAACTGGTGGCCCGGACCCTCCACGAGCAGAGCCCACGCGCCGAGCGACCCTTCGTGGCCCTCAACTGCGCGGCGATCCCCGACACCCTCATGGAAAGCGAGCTGTTCGGTTACGAGAAAGGGGCCTTCACGGGGGCCAGCCAGAGGAAGGAAGGGAAGTTCGAGGAGGCGCGGGGCGGCACCCTGTTCCTGGACGAGATCGCCTCCATGCCGCTCGGCCTGCAGGCGGTCCTCCTGCGCGTCCTCCAGGAGCGCCGGTTCTCCCGGCTGGGCGGGCGGGGCGAGGTGGAGTGCGACGTGCGGATCGTCGCCGCCTCGAACCGCGACCTGCCACGCATGGTGGCCGACGGCGCTTTCCGCGAGGACCTTTACTATCGCCTGAATGTCCTCCAGCTCCGGCTCCCGTCCCTCCGTGAACGGAAGGAGGACATCCCCCTGCTCGCCCGGCATTTCCTGGCCCGGGTGTCCGAAAAGTACGGCCTGCCGGCCCTTCCGATCCCCGCGGACCTCCTCCGCTGCCTGGTGAGCCACCCCTGGCCGGGGAACGTGCGCGAACTGGCCAATGTCATGGAACGGTTGGCCCTGATGGCCGACGAGGGCCGGTTGCGCCTCCAGGACCTCCCCGACGAGATCCGCGCCGAGCCCGGGGATTCCGGCTGCCCCTTCCGGTTGCCCCCGGCCGGGCTCGACTGGGACGGGATGGAGTCCGGCCTGTTGCGCCAGGCCCTCGGCAGGGCCGGGGGGAACCGCTCCAATGCCGCCCGCCTCCTGGGGATGAGCTACAAGACCTTCCTCTACCGCCTGGAGAAATTCGGCCTCCACTGAGACGGCCGCGCCAATAGAGGGGGTTAGCGGTTTAGGCTGAAGGGGTTTAGGGTCAGACCCGCTGAATCAGGGCCGTCGGGCGCACCATGCCTCGGCCCCGGAATCCCGTTCGTGTCTTTCGGGGTTCCGTTTCCGGTTTATCAGGGCAGGGTGAGGGCACTTTATCGCGATGCCGTCCCCTCTCCCGATTTGAGGACGTCGGATCCTCATTTGAGGAAAACCCGCATTATTCTTCCGTGTATTTCGTGGCCCCCTTTCCGCCTTATCCGGGTTGGAAGGTGACCCGGAAATGGCATCCCGGTTGCGAATACCTGGTTGCGGCCACGCCCGGGAACCGGGCCGGCGGCCTTGCGAACGAAAAACTCACTCTCACAGGAGGTCATCATGTTCTGGACGGTAATGTTCTCTCTGGTTCTTTTCCTGGCCCCCGTCGGCCTGCTCGTCAGCGCCGACCCGCCGGAGGCGCCCGCCGACGGGAAGGCTGTGTCTGTCGGCACGGCGAAGGAAGGAGAAGTGACGACCATCGTCGTGACGGAGAAGGACGGGAAAATGGTCATCGAGACCGGCGGCAAGTGTGTCGTCACCGACGCCGGGCCCGGGAAGCGCGTCTGCAAGGTGGTGACGGCGGGCGGCGACACGGACCCGGCGACCGGTGACGGGACGTCGGTGCGGGTCGAGAAGCGGGTGGTGGTCCGGTGCGGGGAAGACGGCGAAAAGGTGGTGATCGAAGGGGAAGCGCCCTCCGACGTTCGCAAGATGGTCTTCCGGTTGAACGAGAAAGACACCCTGGACGGCCTCAAGGACGGCGAGTCCCGAACCCTCGGGGAAAAGGGCTGCACCCTCACCGTGACCCGCAAGGGGGACCGGCTGTTCCTGAAGGTGGACGGGTTGAAGGACCTGCCGGAGATCCCCCTGGACCTCGGGAAAGGGGACAAGGAAAAAAGCCGGAGATACTGTGTCCGGGTCTGCAAGGAGAAAGGCGGGGAGGACGCCGAGCCGATCGTCCTCGTCGATCGGGACGCGGCCGGGGACCGGGACATCCGGCTCCGTCTGAAGGTGAAGACCGGCCAGGAGACGCTCCGGTTCCGGGTGAACGACGAGGACTTCGAGGTCGGGGTCGGCGACCTCGCCGAAGGGCAGCCCAAAACCCTCAGCCGCGGCAACTGCACCCTGACCCTCACCCGGGAGGGTGACGAGGTCTCGGTCAAGGTGGAGAAAACCCCGATCGTTCCCTGACGCCCACCCCGACAAGTGCCATCGGCTTCCGGTCGATGGCGCTTTTTTGTCTCGGGAGCAATCGAATTCCCGCGAGGAGTGGTCAGGCCGCCGTCACGGGTGTTCCGTCTCCATGCCGGGCAGGAAAGCGGAAGAAAGCCGGAGCAGGCCCGGGCGGGACCCTTCCGCCACCCGGGCGGCCAGGCGCGCCGCGGCTTCCCGGCCGTCGAGGGGCGTGACCGCCGTGGTCGTGAGGAGGCGGGGCGGTTCGGTCCCGGGTTCGTCCGCGTCCACCGGGGCGCAGGCGGCGGGGTCCGGAATGAAGAGCGGCCCCCCCGCCGGTTGCCCGGCCGAGACGGGCCCGGAGACGGCCGCCACGACGAGGGGGCACCCCTGCCGGAGGGCGGCCCCCAGGAAGGCGGACAGGGCGGGAAGTTCCTCCCCGTTCACCACGGCGAGGGCCAAGGGGCCGGCGATCCCCGCGGCCCCCGGGTCCCGGATGCGGGCGGCGAACGCACAGCCGAGGGCCCGTGCGGCCGCCGCCGTCGGCCCCGGGAGGGCGTGGACGGCGACCCCGCTTCCGCCATGAAGCGAGAAGGCCTTCAGCACAGGTTCCACCAGGACGTCGCGACCGCCGAAGATGCGCAGCGGGGCCCGGGGGGGCGGGCCCGGGGCAGGCAGCGGCGCGCCGCCGGCGGGGAGCGGAAAACGCGGGACACTCACTTCCTGGGACCCTGCCCGGAAGCCTTCCACGAGGGCCTCCGCGCCGGTGAGCGCCCGCAGGGGCGGCCCCGCGGGGAAAGGCCCCGGCCGGAACCGGGGGGGGAGCCGGGTTTCCCCCCGGCCCAAACCCTGCCGGTAACCCTCGTCGAAGGCGTCGCGGGCCGCGCCCCGGACGGGGTCTTCCTTTCCGGAGAGGCCCTCCGCCAGCGCCTCGCGGACAACCTCCCGGGGGAGGCCCAGGCAGGACGCCAGGGCCCCGAGGGCTACGGCGTTGCGGTGGGAGCGCGTGCCGGAGACATGGCGGGAAATATCCCGCAGGGGGATTCCCAGGCCGTGCATCAAGGGGCCCACGTGCCCGGCCAGGGCGACGTCCTCCTCGAGGTAGCCCGGCGGGTTGCCTTCGAAGATCACCGCGCCGTCGTCGCTCAGGGTGCTCATCTCTCCGATGGCCGACGGGTCGTGCAGGGAGACGAGGACGTCCGGGCGGCCCGGGAAACCCGCCGCCGCCCCGGGAGGGAAGATCCGGACCCTCACCCGGACGCGGCCGCTGCGGTCGCCTACCCGGGGGAAGTCCCCGTCGCAGGCGGCCGGGACCCCGAGGCCCGCCAGGGCCCGCACCAGGCCGTGCCCCGCCGTCAGCGCCCCGTCGCCGGGCCGGCCGCAGAACAGGATGGACAGGGTGTTCACGCTTTCGCCTCCCATGCCGGCCGTCACCCCCGGACCCGGTCCTGCCACCAGGGCGTCGACACGCTGACCCCTTCGATGGACAGGATGCTCGACTTGGCCCGCCCGGCCCGGACCACGTCCCCCAGGATGTTGAGGGCGGCCGTCTCACCGAGGTTCCGGGCGTTGGGCCATCCGACGGAGGTCCAGTAGCTCCGGATCGACGGGTTGTAGACCTGGGCGCAGTCCCCCGCGGCGTAGATGTCCTCCCGGTTGGTCTGAAGGTACTCGTTGACCATGATGCCCCGGTCGATGTCAAGCCCGCTGCCCAGGAGAAAATCCACGTCGGGAACCAGCCCGAAGAAGCCCCCGGCGAGGTCGCAGGCCAGGGTCCCGCCGCGGGCCAGCCGGACTTTCAGGCCCCCGCCCTCGTCGGTCAACGCGGTGACCTCGTCGTCCTGGATCACCCGCGCCCCGCGACGGGCGAGGGACTCGGCGAACTCCCGGCGCTGCGCGGGGGTCGGCGTCAAGGGCCAGAAGGCGTCCCGGTCCACCAGGAAGGTCACCTCGCGGCCCAGGGCGAGAAATTCCTCCGTCAGCCGGAAGCTGACCAGGTCGCCCCCCGCCACGAAGATGGACCGGACGGCGGGGAGCCGTTCCCGGAGGGCGCGGGCATGGTCGAGGGTCTTCACCACCGTGAACCGCCGCCGGTACTCCCAGAGCGGTTCCGGGATCCGGGGGCGGCTGCCGCAACAGACGAGCAGGCGGGAGTAGGCGAGCTTCTCCATGTGCTGCAGGTAAAGGGTTCGGGATGCGACGTCCAGGCGGGTCACCCGCTGCCCCAGGCGCAGGCGGATGTTCCGCTGCCGGTACCACTCCAGGGGGTGGACGCGAAGTTCCGCCTCGGGGAAGGCCCCGGAGATGAACTTTCGGAGCTTGTGGCGGAAGTAGAAGAGGTCCTTCTCGTCGGAGACCAGGGTGATGCGGCCCTCGGGATCGCCCTGGCGGAGGACCTCCGCCGCCCGGTTCGCGGCGGCCCCGTTGCCGATGACGACGTAGTGTTCCGGTTTCACGCCATCACTCCCTGCCCACCCGGCGGGAGGGCTCCAGACCGATGCGCTGCGTGGTGACGCACCGGCGGGGGCAGACCGCGGCACAGGCCCCGCAGCGGATGCACCGTGCGTTGTCGACGGCCACGGTGACCGCCGAGGCCCAGTCCTTCACCCATTCCCACCGGAGGGCGCCCGGTTCGTCCGGGTCGTCCGCGGCCCGGGCCCACCCGATGCACTCCCGGGGGCAGGCTTCGATGCAGGCCGCGCAGAGCGTGCAGCGCTCCGGGTCGATGACGTAGTGCTCGTCGCAACCGTAACAGCGGCGGGCTTCCCGTGTTCCCGCCTCCGGGTCGAAGCCCCGCTCCGTTTCGCAGGAGGGGTCCGCGAGGCGTTCGCCCACCTCGGAGACGGCCCAGTCCTGCCGGGGGAGGAAGTCCCAGCGGAAGTCCCGGCGTTCGCCGCCCGGGGCCCCCACGCGGACGCGCCGGCCCGGCTTGGCGCCCCCCGTCAGGCTCTCGTGGATTTCCCAGGCCACCCGCCGGGCGTTCCCCATGGCCTCGATCACCGTGGAGGCCCCCCGGGCGAAGTCCCCCGCGGCCCAGACCCCCGGTCGGCCCGTGACGCCCGTGGCCGGGTCGGCGCGGAACTCCGGGAGGTCGCCGCGGAAGGGCCGGGGGTCGGGGGCCTGGCCCACCGCCAGGATCACCGAGTCGGCGTCCAGGGTGAAATCGGAACCCTCGATGGGGTGGGTCAAGCGTTCGCCCGTCGGACGGGCCCCGCCCAGGCGGGTGTAACGGAAGCGGACGCCCTCCACCCGACAATCCCCGAGGATGTCGATGGAGGAGACGAGGTTGAGGAAGCGGACGCCCTCCCGTTTCGACTCGACGATCTGGTCCCGGGTGACCACCAGGTCCTCCTCGGTGGTCCGGATGCACAGGTGGACGTCCGAGGCCCCCAGGCGCCGGGCCGCGCGGGCGCAGTCCACCGCGGTGAACCCGCCGCCGATCACCAGCACGCGCCGCCCGACGGGGGGCAGGCCGCCCGCGTTCACCGTCATCATGAACTCCAGGCCTGAGAAGACGCCCGGCAGGTCCGCGCCGGGGAGGGCGGGCTTCCGGGCCGCGTAGCACCCCGCCGCCACCAGGACGGCGTCGCTTGCGGCCAACAGGTCCTCGAAGGGGACGTCCGCCCCCACCCGGACCCCCAAATTCACCCGGAGCCCCCAGGCCGCCGTGTTCCCGATCTCCCGCTCCACCTCGTCCTTGGGGAGCCGGAAGGGCGGGATCCCGTAGGTGAGCATGCCCCCCACCCGGGGCATCATCTCGAAAACCTCCACCGCGTGGCCCAGGCGGGAGAGGAGGTAGCCGGCGGTGAGCCCCGCGGGGCCCGCCCCGACGATCGTCACCCGCTTCCCCGTGAACGGGGCGGGCGCCGTGGGAACGACGCAGGCGAAGTGCCCCTGGTCGGCGGCGAAGCGCTTGAGGCGGCAGATCTCCACGGCCTCGCCCAGGTCCGGATCGGCGTGCCGGCAGGCCTTCTCACAGGGTCGCGAGCAGACGCGGCCCAGGAGGCCCGGGAAGAGGTTGGTGCCGGCGTTGAGCCTGTTGGCCTCGGTGTAATCCCCGTTCCGGATGGCCCGGAGGTAGCCGGCCACGTCGGTGATCACGGGACAGGCGGCGGTGCAGGGGACGCACGCCCGGAAGCGGGCGAGGTCCGCGGGGTGTCCCGACAGGAGGGGTTCGAGAGGGGGGGCGGGGGGCGTCGGCATGGCCTCGGGCGGCTCAGGTCAGGCTGAGCAGGAGGAGGAGGGTGTCCCGGACGTCCACGCGGTTGTTGTGGTCGAGGTCGGCCTCGCGCCAGTCGATGTCCGACTTCAGGAGGTTCCCCGCCTCGAAGGCAGCCAGGGTAGCGAGGTCGAGGGCGTCGATGAGCCCGTCGTCGTTCACGTCCCCCTCCGTGGGGCCCGTGTGAAGGCTGAGCTGGACGTCGAGCCGGACCGGGGCCCCTTCGGTGATCACCACGTCGTTCACGGTGAGTGGGGCGTAGCCCTCGGCTTCGAAGGTGAGGGCGTAGGTCCCCGGGAGGAGCCGCCGGTAGTAGTCGCCCGTCACCGGGTCCGACCGGAAGGGGACGTTCCGGCCGAATGCGGTGATGTCCGCCGCCAGGGGCTGGCCGGTGCCGGCGTCCGTCACCACGCCCCAGACCCCTTTCAGGGCCTCTTCCATGTAGCAGAGGAGACTCTCGCGGTTGTTGTCCCAGTACGTCTGAAGGGTGGAGGCGGGCGGGAAGAAGGTGTCGGAGAGTTCGATGGTGACGGCCAGGTCGCCGGTCCAGTTGTAGCTCCAGTCCTGGAGCCCGCCGAAGAGGATGTACCAGTCGCAGCCGTTGGTGATGCCGTGGTGGAATTCGCTGCTGTTCCACATGGGAGGATTGTGGCAGGCGTAGGCCTCGGAGATGTGGATGAAGGTGTCGTCATCGGGGCAGGCCGCGTAGGAACCGGAGGGCTTGGTGGTACTGTCCCAGGGGTAGTTCACCACCAGGGCGCCGGTGTGGAAGTTGGCGGACATCACCGTGGGGCGGCTGTCGAACCAGGTCATGACGGCGGCCGTCTCCGGCTCCCGGCCGTCCGGGGTGTTGACCGGGTCGTCGATCCGGTCGGGGAAGTTGCGGTTGAGGTCGACACCGTGGGCGTTGTAGCGTTGCGGGGAGGCGAAACCGCCGTAACCGTCGGGGTTCATCAGGGGGAGAACAAAGATTTCCATCTGGTCCACCAGGCGGGTGATCCGCGAGTCGGAGCCGTAGCCTTCCGCCAGGAGGTGGATCAGTCGCATGAGCATCTCCATGCCCAGGGGCTCGTTCCCGTGCATGGACCCGATGTAGCGGAACCCGGGCTTGAGGGCGACCGCGTCGGGGTTGGCGGTGATCTTCATGACGTGGAGAGGGCGGCCCTGCACCGACGTTCCCGCCGAGTAAAGGCGGCAGATGTCCGGGTGGGCGGCGGCGACGGCCTGCAGGTCCGCGGCGAGGGTGGCCAGGGTGTAGTAGGCGTCGGCCGCGTCACCCCCGATCTCCCCCGCGGCCAGCCGCTGCCGGAATTCCTCGAGGGCGCGGTCGGGGATGGGGAAGGCCGAAAACCCTTCCACGGAGAGCCGCTCCCGCTCGTCGTCGGTGAGGCGGACCTCGGCCCAGCCCCGGCGGACGGACACGATGTCCGTGACCAGGCCGGAGAGGCGGGCGAGGTCGGCGTCGGTATAGACCTGGACGAGGGCAGGGCCGCGGTCTCCCCCCGGCCAACCCGCGCCGGGCGGGTGCGCGGGGTCCCCGCGGCCCTGGCGGGGGAGGCAGACGGCGGGAGCCAGGCACAGGAGAAGGCCGAGGATCAGCGTCCGTTGGGTCATCGAGCATCCTTTCCGCCGGGCAGGCTCCCCCCCTGGAGTTTCGTGAGCCGGCGAAGGCCCATTTAATCCCAATCTCACCAAGAACGCAAGGGAAAGGTACGCCGGGCGAGCCGAGCCCGGCGCCTGGCAGGTCCGTTTTTTTCCCGGTCACGGCAACCGGCCGGGGGGCTGACCCGAGACGACATTCCCTCCGGCGAGCGCGCGCCTCGGCTCGGCGGGCGTACGGGGAAAACGTCCCTTTCGGCGAGCGCGCGCCTCGGCTCGGCGCGCGTACGGAAAAACCTTGACAGGTTTGTCGGGGAGGGCGCAAAATCCCGACCGCCCTCTCACGGCGAATTTCACGCGGCGGTGATGGAATGCCGGTGGACCCGTCTCTTCTGAAGGATACGCAACTGTGTGCCGAGCTGGACCCGGCGGACCTCGCCGCGCTCGGCCGGATCGCGACGAAAGTGGGGCGGGAGCAGGGGGGGATCCTGTTCCAGGAAGGCGACCCCGCCACCGGGTTCTTCGTGCTGCTGGAGGGGAAAGTGCGGGTCTACAAGGCGTCCCCCGGGGGGCAGGAGTACACGCTGCACCTCATCACCCCGGGCCAGCTCTTCGCCGAGGCGGCGATGTTCTCGGCCCGGACCTACCCGGCCAACTGCGAGGCGGTGGAGGACACGGTCACCGCCTTCTTCCCGAAGGAGGCCTTCGTCCGGCTCCTCGCCGAGCGCCCCCGGCTGTCCCTGAAGATCATCGTCTCCCTGTCGCGCTTCGTCCGGGAGTTCAACCGGATGGTGGGCGAGCTCTCCCTGCGGGACGTGCCTTCCCGGCTGGCCCTGTACCTGTGGTCCGTGTTTCGCCGGGGCACAAGCCGGACCTTCCCCCTCGGCATGAAAAAGATGGAGCTGGCGGCGAAGCTCGGGACGGTGAGCGAGACCCTGTCGCGGTCCCTGCGCAAGCTCAAGGAAGCCGGCGTCATCCGGGAAAGCGGGGGAGCGGTCACCGTCGTCGACCCCGCCCGCCTCTCCGCGGTCGCCGAGGGGATCGAGAAAATCTGAGAGAACCCGGCTTCGCCTTTTTCGGACCGACCGTCATCTTATCCTTTGGCCGTGGATGCGTCGAATGGAGAACAGGAGCGATGCACAGCTGGTGGCGGACTTCCAGGCGGGTGACGGCGACGCGTTCGCGGCGCTGCTGAGCCGGTGGCGGAAGCCCGTCCTGAACTTCCTCCTGAAAGCTTCGGGGAACGCCGACGACGCCCAGGAGCTGTTCCAGGAGACCTTCGTCAGCGTCTACCGGAACCTCCACCGGCTGAAGGAACCGGGCAAGTTCACCGCCTGGCTCTTCGCGATCGCGCTGAACCATGCCCGGATGCGTTTCCGCTCGGCCCGGCGGATCGTCCGCGACGACCTCGCGGACGTGGAGAGCGAAGGGCTCAAGGCCGACGCGGGCGCCGGCGACCGGTTCGCCCCGCCGGTCGACCCCGAGGAGGCGCTGGGGCGCAAGGAGATGGCGGCCGCCGTCCGGAAGGCGCTTGGCCGCCTGGAGGACCGCCAGCGGGAGGTGATCCTCCTGAAGGAGTACGGGGGACTGAAGTTCCAGGAGATCGCGGAGACCCTCGACATCCCCCTTTCCACGGTGAAATCGCGGATGTACATCGGGCTCGAGAACCTCCGCCACGAGATCCGGAAAATCATCCGACTGTAGGTGCACCATGAACTGTCGGGAATTCGGAACGCTGCTGATGGACCTGGTTTACGACGAGATCGACCCCGGGGCGAGCGCCGCCGCCCGGGAGCACGCCGCGGGGTGCGAAGCCTGCCGCGCCCGGCTCGAGGCGGTGAGGGGGACGCGGGAGTGCCTGCGCACCCTGGACGAGCCGCTTCCCGACGTGGCGTTCGTGGCGTTGCCCGGTGCGGACCCGTCGCCGGCCCGGGTGGCCGCCTTCCCGCCCCGCCGCCGCCGGTGGGCGGCCGTGGCGGCGGCCGTCGCCGTCTGCCTGCTGGCCGGGCTCCTGGTGATGAAGACCTCGATCCGCTTTTCCAACGGTGCCCTGGAAGTGCGGATCGGGGGCGGGGGCCCCGAAGACGGCGCCTCCCGCCAGGAGGATCAGCTGAGGCGCCTGGCGGACTCCATCGAGGAGAACCAGATCCAGAAGGCTTACGTGGTCGTCAACCAGATGATCGCCGAGAGCGAGGAACGCCAGTTGCAGCGGACCCTCGACCTGATCCAGAACGTCTACCAGCAGCTCGAGGCCCGCAAGGGGGCGTCGAGGGGCGTCCAGGGCGAGGGGGTCGGGTTCGCCCCGGCCGCCCCCGCGAGCGCGAGCCCTCTCCCCGTCGCGCTGAGGGAACCGGACGGGCCCTCCCGCTGGGAGAAGCACACCGGGGTGACCCAATGAGGAAGCGCCCGACCCCCCGGCCCCCCGCCGTCGCTCTCCTGCCGGCGGCCCTCCTGCTGGTGTCCCTGGCGGCGCCCGCTCCCCTTCCGGCGCAGTCCCCCTGGAAGCCGGGCAGCCCGTCGGTGGACCTCTTTCGCATGAAGACCGAGTGCGGCCAGTTCGAGACCGCCCTGGACGCCGCCATCCGGCAGGCCATCCCCCACCCCATGTTCCTGACGGAAAAGACCCAGGGCGCCTACGTGGAAAACTACGGCGTGGTATTCCAGTTGACGGTCAACCTGGGGCGGGGGTTCATCCTCTTCGCGGGGACCCAGCCCATGGCCCGGGACAGCAAGGCCGTCGCCACCGAGAACCGCCGCACGCTGGCCCAGTTGAAGCAAAGCCTGCTCTACACCCTCTGGCAGAACGGGAATGCAATATCCCAATTGTCTTCGAACGCGAGAATCTGTATAATCACCCACGTTCTGAATCTGCCCACCGGTCGGGATGATTCTCCCAAACGCGTCATGATCCTGACCATCCAGAAAGCGGACCTGGCGAATGGCGGTTCGGGGCAGAGACCGACTTTCGATCAATTCAAGCGCAGGGTGAAGTTCATTGATTATTAAACTATCCGAAATCAAGCAGAAGCGTTTGATCGGCGAGATCCTGCTCGAGAAGGAGATGATCTCCCCCGAGAACCTCAGGACGGCCCTCAACCTGCAGAAGGAGAACCCCCAGGGCGAAAAGCTCGGCAAGATCCTGGTCAGCCTGGGGTACATCTCCGAGAAGGACCTGCTCAGGGAGCTGAGCCTGCAGCTGGAGATCCCGCTCCTCAACCCGGAGATGATCCCCGCCGTGCCGGTCATCGAGGATGCCTTCAGTCTTAACTTCATGAAATTCAACAAGTTCGTCCCCATCCACTTCGACGAGGGACTCCTGAGCATCGCCTGCGTCTACCCCAACGACTACGCCCTGGTGAACACCATCCGCCAGCTGACGCAGCACGAGATCAAGACCTACCTCGCCGGGGAGGCGGAAATCTCCGACCTGGTGGAGAAACTCTACGGGACCGGCGGCACCGACGTCGAGCGCATCATGGACGGCTTCCAGGGCGACGACATGGACATGCTGGGCGAGAACGCCGACATCGAGCACCTCAAGGACCTCGCCTCGGAAGCCCCGGTCATCCGCCTGGTCAACCTCTTCATGCAGAAGGCGGTGGAGGTCGGCGCCAGCGACATCCACGTGGAGCCCTTCGAGAAGGAGTTCAAGGTCCGGTTCCGCATCGACGGGATCCTCCACGACATCGAGTCCCCGCCGAAGCAGCTCAAGGCGGCCATCATCTCGCGCATCAAGCTGATGTCCAAGCTCAACATCGCCGAGCGGCGCCTCCCCCAGGACGGCCGGATCAAGCTGCGCCTGCTGGGGAAGGAGATCGACCTCCGCGTCTCCACCCTCCCCACGCTCTACGGCGAGAGCGTGGTCCTGCGCATCCTCGACAAGGGGACCTCCCGCCAGTACGAGATGACGAAGCTCGGCTTCCAGCCCGACATCATGCGGATGGTGGACGACCTCATCCACCGCCCCTACGGCATGTTCCTGGTGACGGGCCCCACCGGGAGCGGCAAGTCCACGAGCCTCTACTGCTGCCTGAGCCGGATCAACCTGCCCGACAAGAAGATCATCACCATCGAGGACCCGGTCGAGTACCAGATCGAGGGGGTCAACCAGATCCACGTCAACCCCCAGATCGGGCTGACGTTCGCCAGCGGTTTGCGCTCCATCGTCCGCCAGGACCCCGACGTCATCATGGTGGGCGAGATCCGCGACCTCGAGACGGCGGAGATCGCCATCCGGGCCGCCCTCACCGGGCACCTGGTCTTCTCGACCCTGCACACCAACGACGCGCCGGGCGCCATCACCCGCCTCGTGGACATGGGCGCCGAGGACTACCTGCTGGCCTCGTCCATCCTGGGCGTTCTGGCCCAGCGCCTGGTGCGCGTGATCTGCGACGACTGCAAGGAGGCCTACCGGCCCGAGGCCCGGCTGCTGAAGCAGTTCGGTTTCCCCCCCGACGCGGTGTTCTACTCGGGGAAGGGGTGTCCCACGTGCTCCAAGACGGGGTACCGGGGACGGATCGGCATCTTCGAGATGATGCCCATGACCGAGGAGATCCGGCACCTCACCGTCACCAACGCCCCGGCGTCGGAGATCCGGAAGACGGCCGTCGAGCAGGGGATGCGGACGCTCCAGGAGGACGGCTTCCACAAGGTCCTCCAGGGCGCCACCACCCTGGCGGAAGTGCTCCGCGTCACGCAGGAAACCTGAGGACACGGGAAAAAGGAAACCAGAGGTACCCATGGCGGAATATTCCTACAAAGCGGTGACGCCCGAGGGCAAGGCGGTCGAGGGTTCCCTCGACGCGGAGAACGAGCGGGCCGTCCTCGGCAAGCTGCAGGACCTCGGCTACTTCCCCATCCGGGTCTCCGCGGGGAAGGACGCGCAGGAGTCGGCGTTCGGCTTCCGCTTCGGCCAGAAGAAGAAGGTCAAGGTCAAGGACCTGCTCCACTTCACGGGGGAACTCAACACCCTGCTGCGCTCCGGCCTCCCGCTTGACCGCAGCCTGATGATCCTGGAGGAGCTGTCGGAGAAAACGGTCTTCCGGGAGATCGTCCACGACATCATCAAGAAGATCAAGGGCGGGAAGTCGCTCTCCGACGCCATGGCCGAGCACCCCGAGGCCTTCCCCAAGGTCTACGTCAACATGATGAAGGCGGGCGAGGCCGGGGGGATCATCCCGCAGGTCCTCTCCGAGCTGACGGCTTACCTGGAACGGACGGAGGAACTCCGGTCCTACCTCGTCTCCGCCCTGATCTACCCCTGCATCGTGGTGCTCATGATGGTGGTCTCGGTCCTGGTGATGTTCTTCTTCGTCATCCCGAAGTTCGCCTCGGTCTTCGACGGCACCACCATGCCGGTCCCCATGGCCATGCAGTTTCTCCTGGGAATCAGCAACTTCGCGTCGTCCTGGTGGTGGGCGTTCCTGGCCGTCTTCATCGTCCTCGGGATCTCCGCCTGGCAGTTCCGGGTGTCCCCCAAGGGGCGCCGCGTCTGGGACGAGAAGGTCCTCAAGCTCCCGCTCTTCGGCAAACTGATGAACCGGATCGAGGTGGCCCGTTTCAGCCGGACCCTGGGCACCCTGCTGCAGAGCGCGGTCCCCATGGTCAGCGCCCTCACCCTGGTGAAGGAGGTCGTCCGGAACCAGGTGGTCGCCAACGCCCTGGAGCCCATCAAGAGCGGGGTCAAGAAAGGCGAGGGGCTCACGGGGCCCATGAAGAAGACCGGGATCTTCCCGCCCCTGGCCCTGCACCTCATCGAGGTGGGCGAGGAGACCGGCAACCTCTCGGCGATGATGCTCCAGGCCGCCGACGTGTTCGAGAAGGAGGTCCGCGTGGAGATCAAGCGTCTCATCAACCTCCTCGAGCCCTTCCTGATCCTCCTGATGGGCGTGATGGTCGGCGCCATCGTCCTCACCATGGTCAATTCCATCTTCAGCATCGGCGATATCCCCACATGACCGGTGCGAAAATCGCGTAGGGAGACAGCAATGAACAGCAAGATCCACTCGACGGAAAACAAGATGAACCGCAAGGGTTTCAGCCTGATCGAGCTGATGGTGGTCCTGATCATCCTGGGCCTCATCGCCGCCATTGTCATCCCCCGGACGGGTCTCTTCACGAAGAAAGGCTCCATCCAGGCGGCCAAGCAGCAGATCACCGCCCTCAAGGCCGCGCTGGAGGCGTTCCGGGCCGACATGGGGCGCTACCCCTCCTCCGACGAGGGCCTCAAGGCCCTGATCGAGAACCCCGATCCCAACAACACCAACTTCGAACAGAACGGCTACCTGGACAAGAAGAAGATCCCCAAGGACCCCTGGACCAACGACTACATCTACAAGTCGCCCGGCGACCACAACACCGACTACGACATCAGCTCCAAGGGGCCTGACGGCCAGGCGGGGACCAACGACGACATCAACTCCTGGGAGTGACGACATGAAGATCGCCCGGTCGGGCTTCACCCTCATCGAGATCATGGTGGTCCTCATCCTGATGGCCATCGCGGGGGTGCTGGCTTTCCCGGAGGTCCGACGGATGTACGACCAGGCCCGGGTGGACGCGTCGGCCCGGGAAGTGGCCACCTTCCTGAAGCTGGCCAAGAACCGGGCCCTCAGCGAGCAGGTGGCCATGGGCGTCCTCATCGAGCCGGGGGCCCGGTCGCTGCGGCTGCTCAAGGAGGACGGCTCCGAGGTTCAGAAACTGGTCCTCGCCGAGGACATCGAGATCCCCCGGGTCGTCGTCGACCGCCAGCCGGACGAGGTCGAGGGCGACCAGCCCGAGGACGAGGACCAGGCGGAACAGGAGCGGATGCCGCTGGTCTGGTTCTACCCGGACGGGCGGTGTTCCGGGGTGGCCCTGGTCCTCAAGCAGAAAGCCGGGAGGGAGTTCCGGCTCAAGACGGACGTCCTGACGGGCGTGACCCGGATCTTCAAGTCCAGCGACGAAGGGTTCAAAGACGAGGTGTTCAAACCATGACGGGCTCCGGGCGGCGGGACGGCCGCGCAGCTTTACCGGCGGCGGGCTTCACCCTCATCGAGGTGATGGTGGCCGTGGTGCTCCTCGGCCTGACCTTCGGTTCCGTCTTCCAGGTGATCGCCCTCTCGTTCCGCAGCATGGAGCGCCGGGACATGTCCCACCAGGCCATGCAGTACGCCCAGAACAAGATGAACGAACTGCTGGCCTCCGAGGAGGTCTACCAGGCCGGGCACCTGTCGGGGGCCTGGAACGAGCATTTCCACTGGCGGGCCGACCTGGTGCTGCGGGAGGTCGACGACCTCAAGATCGACCGGACGCGCCTCACCACCCGGCTCCTGGACATCCGGATGACGGTTTTCTACAAGTACCGCGGCACGGAGAAGGACGTGCGGCTTTTCTGCACCAAGGTGGTGCCCAAGCCCAAAATTGGTCAGAGGGGGTACCTCGGTGGCTGACCCTCGGCGAACCCCGTCACGGAAACTGCGCCCCGCTGGCTTCTCCCTGCTGGAGATGCTGGTGGCCATGACCATCCTGGCCATCGTCTGCACGCTCCTGTTCTCGGGCTTCCACATCATCACCCGGGCGTGGCGCAAGGAGCAGGTCCGGACCGAGGAGGGCGAACGCATCCGGAGCGTGTGCGAGCTGATCCGCCGCCAGGTGTCGTGCTGTTTCCCGGCGGTGCCGAAGGAGGACCCCAACGCGCCGAAGCCCCAGGTCACCGCCGACCAGCCCCAGTCGCGCTTCATGGGTCACCGGATCCCCTTCTTCCAGGGCAGCTCGAACCGGATGACCTTCGTGAGCCTCTACTCGCTCCACCTGTCGCGCCTGCCGGGGTTGTGCCTCATCACGTACGCTTTCGAGTCCTCCCGGAAAGGCAGCGGCATGGACCTGGTGGAGTACGAGACCCAGTACACCTGCGAGGACCCGGAGTTCGGCCCCACCGCCGTGGCGGGAGGGGGCGTCCGGGACGAGGACAAGCTGCGCCGCGTCCTCCTGGAGAACCTCGACGACGCCGCGTTCGAGTACTTCGGCGCCGACCTCAACGACGTCGGAGTGAAGGCGGAGGAGGAAATCCGCCAGGAGTGGCGGACCGAGTGGAACTCCAAGCGCATGGGCACCCTCCCCGACGCCGTCCGGATCAAGTACAAGCAGGCCTCGCGGATCCCGTCGCTCCGCGGGGAGGGCGAGTTCCTGATGCAGATCCGCAGCCGCGGCAACATCATCTACCCCGTCCAGAGGAGGTTCACCGGTGTGCCGATGTAACCGGGAGGGGTCCATCCTGGTGGTCATGCTGTGGATGCTGATGGTGGTCAGCGTCCTGTGCATCTCCTTCTCCAAGACCATGCGCGTGGAGGCCCAGACCTCGGCCAACACCCTCCTGATCACCAAGTGCCACTACCTCGCCCAGGCGGGGGTGGCGGAAACCATCTACAAGCTCATCGTCTACACCCTGGAGACCAGCGACCGGCTCTTCAACCCCCAGCAGCAGGCCGAGATCGAGCCCCTGGACATCGAGAAGGGGAAGGTGATCCTCCACACCGACCTCGGGGACGCCGAGACCGACATCACGGACGAGAACGGCAAGATCCACCTCAACTACGCCGACAAGGAACTGCTCATGAGCCTGCTCCTCAGCCTGGGGGTGGCGGAGCAGAAAGCGGACATGATCTCCGACTGCATCCTCGACTGGCGGGACCCCGACGACGACCACCACCTCAACGGTGCGGAGACCCCCGAGTACCAGGCGATGGGGCGGAACTACCGCGTCAAGAACGCGGAGTTCGAGACCGTCGAGGAGTTGCTCCTGGTCAAGGGGATCAACAAGAACCTCTTCTACGGCCGCTACGTCCGGGGCCAGGGGGGGAAGCCCGCGTACATGTACGGCCTGAACAGCTGCCTGACGGTCTACGGGACCCCGGCGGGCATCAACGTCAACTCGGCCCCGCTGCCCGTCCTCATCGCGCTCGGGTTCCCGCCCGAGATGGCGGCGTCCATCATCTCGCAGCGCACCACCAAGCCCTTCCGCGACCAGCAGGATTTCGCCCTGCGGGTCCCCCAGGCGCCGGGGATGGACCAGCTCAAGGCCCCCATCATCACGCGCTCCCCGATCCAGTCCTCCTTTTTCTCCCTCGTCTCCACGGGGAAGCTGAAGGACTCCACCATCCGGAAGCGCATCTACTGCGTGGTCAAGCTGGACGCCGGCGCGCCGCTCCGGCACTCCATCGTGTACTGGAACGAAAATTACTCCGTACAGGAGCAGGTTGAAAAATGAGTGTCACTCTGAAAACCGCCATCGGTGTCTACTACCAGGAGGACCTGATCGATATCGAGGTCGTCACCAAGACGTTCTCCGAAGAGCAGTTCCTGGGGAACCTCGCCCTCACGGGCACCGCCCGCAAGGACCCGGTGCTGACCCGGATGGAAGTGCAGGGGTTCTTCGAGAAGCTGAAGGTCGTGCCGGAAGGCGCCCTCCTCGCGCTCGGGCCCGACCAGGTCGCCTTCCGCCACCTCTCCCTGCCCCCCGAGGCCGAGGAGAACCTCGACCAGGCCATCCAGCTCCAGCTGATGAACTTCGTGCCCTCGGAACTCGAGGACTTCTGCATCGAGAAGATCATCCAGCAGGGCAAGGAGAAGACCATCGAGGTCGACCTCTACATCATCCCCAGGGAAAAACTCCTCAAGATCGTCGAGTTCCTGAAATCCCTGGGGATCACCGTCGGCGGGGTGACCCTGACGGCGTTCGGCCTGGAGGGCTTTATCAACCGCCGCGGCAAGCCGCCCTGCCCCTACACCTTCGTCGCCGACCTCGATTTCAATCACTTTTCCATCTACCTGTTCCGGGACGGGAAGTTCAGCTACTTCAAGCTGGCCTGGATCAACCCCATGGACAAGAACCTCCAGAACGTGCTCAAGGAGGTCGAACGCTGCGCCTCGCTCTCGCAGATGGAGGGGGAAGCGGACATCGAGGTCTTCGTCAACCTGTCCGACCCCAACTGGGAGGACAAGATCAACCCCGCCGAGTACCCCTTCATCCGTCACCTGACGGAGTGCTCCCCCTTCCCCGCCCGGGCCCGGGGCGACATGCTGGGCCTGGCGGCCGCGTGCCAGGCGCTCCAGACGGCGGAGCCCGAGATGAACCTCCTCCCCGCCGAACTCCGGCCGAAGCCGTCGCGCCTGGGGGCGGTCCTGGCCATCCTCCTGGGCTGCGCCCTCGTCGTCGGGCTGCTGCTCAACGTCTCCCTGGAGAAGTACACCGGCCTCGAGCTGAAGAAGGCGCTCAAGGCCAAGTCGGCGGACCTGGACAAGGAGTACGGCGCTGTCCTGAACCTCAAGAGGACGGTCACCGAGGCGGAGAAGAAGCTCGAGTCCTACCGGTTCGTCCTGAAGAAGCCCCAGTCGGACCTGGTGGTCCTGAAGGACCTGACCGACAAGATCAACGTCAGTTCCTACCTGTTCGACTACGTGCGCTCGGACAACCTGGTGATCGGCGGCTACACCGACTCGGTCCTCAAGCTCCAGGGGCCCGAAGCCCTGGGGTCCATCAAGTACTTCCGCAAGATCATCCCCGAGGGGGCCATCAACAAGATCCGCGTCCCGGGGGAGCCCAAGGGCGGCAAGCCCACCTACCGCGAGCTGGAGAGCTTCCGATTCAACATCCAGTTCGCCGACGGGCCGACGAAGTGAAGGAGGCGCCGATGCAGACCCTTTCCAACCGTACCGAACGCGAGGTGGCGGCATGAGTGCGATAAACAAGTCTGAAGGCTGGCTGAGAGTCTTCTTTTTCTGGAACCTGCTGTGCGTCGTCACCTTCCTCTTCCTCATCTTCTTTTACGCGTTCACCGAGGTCCCCCTGGTCGGGGACGACTCGCCCATCGGCGGCGGCAAGGTCCTGGTGCTGGTGGGGCTGAACACGTTCTGGCTCATCCTGTGCCTCTACCTGCTCCTCCGGGAGAAGCCGTACGGCTCGAAGACGGTCCAGGCCCTCCTCGGGGCCGTCGTCCTTTCGAATCTCCTCTGGTTCGTCGTGTACGAGGTGGAGATGATCGAGGGGTGGGCCTTCGTGGTCCTCTGCAGCGCCTGGCTCGCCTACCTCCAGTTCTCCCGGCGGGTGAAGGCGGTTTTCCGGCTGGGGAAGGGCGGTCGGCGGGAGTACGTCCGCCGGGCCATCATGACCGGCGGGCTGGCCGTGCTGGTTTCCCTCGCCCCCATGCTCTACTGGGACGAGTCCGACTTCGGCGAGGAGAAGAAGCAGGAAGAGGAGACCATCCGTTCCCTGAGGGACGTCATCGTCCGCAAGCAGGCCGCCATCAACGAGAAGGGAAATTATCAGCGCAAGCTCGAACGCCTCGAGGCCGACCTGAAGAAGGCCTCCGGCTTTCTGTTCACGGGGGATTCGGAAGCCGTTTCCGCCGAGCTTCTGAAGATCGTCACGGACCGGGCGACGGCCAACGGGATCGGCATCACCCGCATCGACCAGGCGGTCAAGCCCGAGCGGATCCCGAAGGACG
The DNA here is from genome assembly GCA_018001935.1 of Acidobacteriota bacterium. Classification (NCBI taxonomy): domain Bacteria; kingdom Pseudomonadati; phylum Acidobacteriota; species Acidobacteriota bacterium. Next base: position 44,078 of record JAGNHB010000023.1, on the reverse strand, counting down.
TGGTCGACAAGGACCCCTTCCTGGCCGACTTCCTCCGGGTCAAGGTGGTGGCGTACATCAAGTGCACGCCCGACCAGCTGGCCAAGCTCCTCGAGAGCCTGGAAAACCTGGACAAGTTCGCCTACGTGGAACGTCTCGACGTCAAGTCCTTCAGCGTCGCCCCCGACAAGACGGTGAATGGCGTCCTCTACCTGTCGACCTACATCTTCAAGCCGGAAAAGAAGGAAACGGACACCAAGAAGAAGGAAACCCGGGTCTGAGCCCCAACCCGCTCAGGGAGGTGCAATCATGAAAAAGTACGTGCTGATCGGCGTCAACCTCGTCCTGCTGATCTTCGGGGTCGCCCTTTTCATCGTCTATTCGCAGGACCTCAAGACCTGGCAGAAGACCAACAGCGTCGGCAAGCTGATGGAGGAGATCGCGAAGCGGCAGAAGAAGGCGGTCCAGAACTTCGACGTCCCGCTGATCGCCCTGCCGAAGACCACCGTCACGCCGGACGTGGTGGCGGTGATCGGGGAGAAGAACCTCTTCCACAAGGACCGGAACTCGGTGATCGTCGACCCGGCGCAGATGCTGCCCCCGCTCCCGCCGGTGCAGCTGAAGAACCCGCCCCAGATCAAGTACATCACCCGCAAGGGGGAGGTCGACTACGTGGGCGTCAAGCCCCAGAACGCCGGCGGCAAGGGCTACCCGGACGAGCTGAAGGTGGGGGACTTCTGGGAAGACAAGTGGCGGGTGACCAGCATCGACGACAAGGGCTTCAACCTGCTGTGGGACGACCCTCAGCGGGCCAAGGACGAGGAGATCCGCGGCCTGACCGCGCAGAAGTACGAGGAGTTCATCTCCAAGCCGACCCGCCAGGCTTCCGGGGGGCCGGGGGGCCACGGCGCCTTCCCCGCAAACGTTCCCCGCGGGGGCGGCGGGGCCATCGGGCAGGGCGTGGTGACCATCAACGGCTCCGGCGGCGGGGGCGGCGGGGTGGTGACCATCGGGTCCGGGGGGACCAGCGGCGGCGGACGGATGGCCGGCGGGCCCGTGGCGGCGCCTTCCGCGGCCTCGGCCCCGACCCCGGCCGTCAAGGTGATGTCCGGGGGTGGGGCCGCCGGCCCGGCGTCCGGCCGCCCGGGCGGCGAGCAGGCCGGGCCCGGCGGGCGCGGCGCCACCGCCCGCGACGTGTTCGGGACCTCGATCAACTCGGGCGGGGCCACCCGGTCCCAATCCCCGTTCGGCGGGGCAGCCTCCACCCAGCGCACGAACCCGTTCAACCAGCGCCGGAAGAACTAGAAGCACCGTATGCCATACCGGAAAACCGAGCAAGGAGTTCATGATATGAAGAGATTCCCGTGGAAACCGTTCACCACGTGCCTCGTCCTGGCGGTCCTGGCCTTCGGACTGGCGCCGGCCCAGGACGACCCCGACAAGGTGCCCCCGAAGGTGAAGGAGCGTCCCCCGATGCGGCCCAGCGTGATGCGTCCCGCGGGCTCGCCCACCCCGATCCCCTTCGGCCCGGGCGCACCCGCCCCCGGGATCACGCCGTCGCCCGATTCCCCCCAGGGACCCGAGCCGGCGCCGTCACCGTCGCCGCGACCCTCGCGGCCGGTGTCCGACGGCCTCAGCCGGTCCTCGTCGGGCGCGGGGTTCAACCTCCAGATCTACGATGCGGACCTCTTCGACTTCATCGACCTGATCTGCAAGCAATTGGAGATGGACTACCTCATCGACGCCAAGGTCCAGGCCAACAAGGTCAACATCAGCATCAAGAAGCCGGTTCCACGGGAGGCCTTGATGCCCATCCTGATCGACATCCTCCGCATCAACGGGGCGACGATCGTCAAGTCCGGCGAGATCTATCACTTCGTGCCCATCCAGGAAGGCAAGAAGTACCCGTCGGAAATCAAGCGGATCAAGGGGCGGGAGGACGTGGTCGGCGAGGAGCTCAACACTTACATCATCCCCGTCCAGTTCATGCCGGCGGGCGAGCTGGCCCGGATCCTCGACGAGTTCAAGACGGACAACACCCAGATCATCAACCTGGAGACCTACAACATCCTGATGATCTCCGACTTCGGCGACAACCTCAAGAAACTGCTCGACATCGTCGAGATCCTGGACAACGGTTTCTTCGAGGTCAACATGCTCGAACTCGTCCCCATCCAGTTCAACAAGGCCGAGGACGTGACCAAGGACCTCACGGTGGTCTTCAGCGCCGGGTCGAACAGTACGGGCATCAAGTTCATCGCCGTTCCCCGGCTGAACTCCGTGCTGGTGGTCTGCCGCACCCCGAACGCCATGGACCAGGTCAAGAAGTGGATCGAGAAGCTGGACGCGCCGGCTGCCCGGGGCGTCGAGACCTTCGTCTACAAGGTGGAGAACACCACGGCCACCAACATCGCCGACATCCTGGGCCAGCTTTTCGAGGACATGGGCGCCCAGACCGGCGCGGTAGGCCCGCGTCAGAAAACGGTTGCCACGGGCGAGGCCTCCACCACCGCCAGCGGCCAGCCCAGCGTCCCCATGGGGGGGCAGGTCATCCAGCCCGAGCTGAAAGGGACCACCAAGGGCGGCGAGGGCGTGGCCATCCAGGGCCTCTCCGGCAACGTCAAGATCATCTGTGACGACCTGAACAACTCCCTGATCATCCAGGGCACCCAGGCGGACTACGAGTTCCTGCTGAAGACCATCAAGAAGCTCGACGTGCTGCCCCGCCAGGTGCTCGTCGAGGCCAAGATCATCGCCGTCCAGCTTCAGGGCACCCTCACCTACGGGGTCGGGGCCTGGCTGAAGGGGCGAGGCGACGCGGACGGCAACGACATCTATCCCCCCACCCAGGGCCAGTTCACCCCGAGCGACGCCACCAAGCCCGGCCTGACCATCTCCACCCTGTTCACCTTCGGCCTGAACGGGCAGCGGCAGGTGGACCTGCTCCTGAACACCCTCGAGTCCATCACCAAGGTCCAGGTGCTCGACTCGCCGGCCCTGCTGGTCCTGGACGGCAACCAGGCGACCTTCAACGTCGGCGACGAGATCCCCATCGCCACCAGCAGCTTCACCAACCCCTACCTGGGCGGGACCACCCCCGACAACAACCAGTACAACATCACGAACACCCAGATCCAGTACCGCTCCACGGGCGTCAGCCTCAACGTGGCGCCCCGCATCAGCGCCGCGGGCGTGGTGACCATGGAGATCGCCACGGAGGTCAGCACGCCCGGCGAGGCCTCCAAGGGCCTGGCCGGTTCGCCTCCCATCAGCCGGGCCGCCCTGAACACCACCATGGTGGTCCAGGACGGCGCGTCGGTGGTCCTCGCCGGGATCATCCGGGAGCGGGACGGCACGTCGGTGGCCGGTCTCCCCGGCCTGAGCCGCATCCCCGTCCTCGGCTGGCTCTTCGGGGATTCCAGCAAGAGCAAGACCCGCAACGAACTCCTGGTGATCCTGACGCCGCACGTCATCCACACTTCCGAGGACCTCATCAAGACCTCCGACGCCGTGCAGCACAGCCTCAAGAACATCAACAACTTCATTCGCAACAAGAAGAAACACCGCGAGTACGGCGTCTACCAGCCCCCCGAGGAGAAGAAGAAGAAGGACAAGAAGAAGGACGAGGCGAAAAAGAAGAAGAAGGAAGACGGCAAGAAGGAAGAAGCGAAGGACGGCGCCGGCGATGAAACCGCGGCCGTCGCCCCGCCGGAGCCCAGGCCCTCCGCCGACACCAACCCGGACAAGGAGAAACCGAAGGACCCGGAGAAGATCGATATCCCGGAACCCGCGGCGGACCCGGCGAAGAAGCCGGAGCCGGAGCCGGAGCCCCCGAAAAGCTCGGCCCGAACCCTGCCACCGGAGTCCCTGGCGGGCCCGCCGCCACCGGGCGCTTGAACGTCCCCGAACACGGAGGGAGCCGAAAGGCTCCCTCTTTTGTCGAAAAAATAGCAACTTTCAATTCCGTCCCAGATCAATATTATGTGGACCGTCTGATCTGTGAGAGAGAACAGCGTGACAGAGAATGCCTCCATGGGAAATTGCCTCGAGGATCTCATTCGAAAAGCGGCAGTTGGCGACATCGAAGCGAGGCATGAGCTTTACGGGATCTTTGCACAGCGGATCTTCAACTTCATCCTGAGCATGGTGAAGCGCCGGGAAGACGCGGAAGACATCACGCAGGACACCTTCGTGCTGGCTTTCCGGGCGCTGCACACGCTGAAGGAGGCGGGGCGCTTCGAGCAGTGGCTGTACCGGATCGCCCGCAACGAGGCCTACCAGCGGTTCCGGAAGCGGCGGACGGAGGAAACGGTCTTCCCCGGCGCCTCGACCCCCGAGGGCGACGACGCCGACCCCACCGAGAACTCCCGGAACCCGGAGGAGCGCGTGCTCGGGGACGAACTGGCGACGGTCGTTCAGAGGGCGCTGGACACCCTGCCGCCGAAGCTGCGGGAAGTGTTCATCCTGTCGGTCATTCACGAGAAGAGCTACAAGGAAATCGCTCAGATCGTGGGCCGGTCGCTTCTGGCGGTGAAGACGGACATCTACCGCGCCCGGGTGTTCGCGAAGGATTCGATTCGTCACTATCTCAAACAGGGTTGAGCGATGGCCTGTCCGAAAAAGAAAATCATCCTCCGAGCCTCCAGCCGGTCTTTCGACCCGGCCCTGGCGGAGCATATCCGGCGGTGCGGGCCCTGCGGCGACCTCGACCGCGAAGAAGCGGCGATGGACCGCCTCTTCCGGGAGCACGCCCCCCGACACCGGCCTTCCCCCGAACTCTGGGGACGGATCGAGTCGGCCCTGGCGGCGGACGCCGGCCGGGTGACGGCCTTCCCCTCCCGGCCGAACCGGGCGTTCGCCCTCCAGACCGCCGCGGCCCTGGTCCTCGTCCTGCTCTCTGCCCTGCTGTGCGTCTTCACGGTGCGGGAGCAGCAGGTTCGCGAAGACCGGCTGATCCTGGTCGCCATCGACCGGCACTACCACGCCGCGATGCACATGGTCTCCCCCACGGGCGAGAATCCCTTCCAGGTTCAGCGGGAAGTGGAGACCGGCGCGGCGGCAACGGAGGCGGAGAACCCCTTCCTGGCCATCAACCAGGCGGACCCCCGGATCGCCGACGGGGAGAACCCGTTCGAGAATCCATGGAAAATGAACGAGACAAGGAGATAGATCATGAGCGCCCTTTTTCACAACCATCCCGTGCCCCGCATTTTGCGGGTCGTGTTGAAGGGGGTGTTGCTGCTGGCGCTGGCGACGGCTGCTGTTCCCGGGCAGTCCGCCCCCGGGCCCTCGGTCGATGACGCGACCCTCCGGCTCCTCTCCATCGCGGAATCGCAGCACGAGATCATTCAACTGCTGATCCAGAAAGGTGACTTCAAGCGCGCGATGCAGGAGTTCCGGGTCATCATGGACCTGCGTCTGCCCCTCCGCTTCGAGGAAGCGTTGATGAAGGAGACCGTCATCGTCGCCCGGAAGATCTACGACCGCGGGCAGAAAGAGATGGCCTACCAGGTCCTCGAGATCGGCTTCCGGCAGCTCCAGGTGACGGAGAACAAGGCCCGGGTCCTCAACGTGAAGGCGGGGATGCTCAAGAACGACGGCCGCCTGGAAGAGGCCATCGAAACCTATCGTGCCGAGGTCGAACTCCGGGAGAGCGGCCTGGGCAGATAACGAAGTCGTTTCTCAGGAAGGTTGAACTAAAATTCGATTGGTAAAAAGTTTTTTCTTGACAGTACCGAGCGGGCGGTGCTATCGTGAGAAATGGAAGACGACGGTTTTAGGATTCCTGTGAAGTCACTCGCCGTCAAAACATTGATCGTCGCCCTGGCTCTGGCCTTCAAGCCGGCGCTGGAGTGGGGGTCCGCCCCGGCCACCGCGCAGAGGCCGGCGGGTCCCTCGTCCCGGGCCGTCCTGAACCTCCCCCTCGCGTCCGAAACCGCGAACGGGACGCGGCTGCTTCCCGTGGGCTTCGCCGGGATGAGCGACTCCCTCTGGCGCCGCTTCGAGCAGCCGGTTTTCAATCACCATTTCGGCCTGATCGGTGCGCGGGGGCCCTCCAGCCGTCCCGACGCCGGCGTTTTCGCCGCCATCGATACGGGTCTGCTGGAAATCGGGCAGACCGGTTTCGCCGTCGGTTCCTCCCCCGCGGCCGGCGGGCGGGTCGATGTCGCTGCCGTGTCCGCCTCCCGGCCGGGAGGCGTCGCATCCGCCGTCACGTACCCGTTCGAACTGCTGGCCGCCGTGGTGGACGACGGGTGGATGGACTCCCTCGATCTCGACGAGGGGAACCCGTTCACCATGCTCCTGTCCAGCAATCCCGCCCGACCCACGGCAACCATCGACGGGGTCGTGGACGTCGCGACAGACGTGCCGACGCCTCCCCCCAACGGGCAGGCCGACCCCCCGGCCAACCCGCCGGACCCGGACCCCGACCAGGGGACGACGACCCCGACCGATCCCCCGCCGGCGGCCGAGACTCACCCCGAGGTCCTGATCTACAACGGCGCCTATGTCCTGAAGGCCAGTCGCCTCGACGACACCCACTTCCAGGTCGACGACCGGGTGATGTCCATTCAACCCTTCTTCTCGTCCCTGGACATGGCGGACAACTGCTTCCTTCTCATGGACGACATGAACGACGACCGGGTGAACGAGGCCGTCTTCGTGGGCCGCAACTCCGGCCGCATCGTGGTCCTGTTCAACCCGGGCTACGAGTGGACGGGCGTGCAGTGCTACCAGATCGCCCCGCCCATCACCTCCGCCGGTTTCATGCGCCTGCTGCAGCCCCTCTCCTCGGTGCGGAGCAAGGGGGATTCGGCGGGGGCCGGTGGCGGGTCCCAACTCCTCGTCTACTCCTCCGAGCGCAATTGCCTGACGGTCTTCTCCCAACCCGGAGGCCTCGTCCTGGATGCGCAACTCTGCCTGCCCATGCCGTCCGGTTACGACGGGATGGCATGCCTCGACGTGAACGGCGACGGTTTCGAGGACCTCGCCATGCTCAGCATGGCCCGAAACGCCGGCGTGCTCCTGCTCAACGACCGGGGGGCCGGTTTCCAGCCTTCCGCCACGCAGTTGCCGATCTACCAGCAGCAGGTGTTCTCCTACGCCCCCGCGGGCGGTTCGGACACCCAGTCCATCGTCCTCTTCCGGATCGGCCGCCAGGCGTTCGTCTACACCTTCAACCCCCTCCCGGGGGTCCCCCGCCTGCTGGCCGTCGTCGCGAACGTGCGCCGGCACGAGTGCCTCGTCTTCGGTGATTTCAACCGTGACGGAGTCGTGGACACCGCACTCGCCATCGCCCAGTAAAGGCCCGCCGGTGTCCGACCCTGCCTCGAACCGGGTGTCCTTCATCATCCCTGTGTACAACGAGAAGGAATCCCTGCGCTTTCTCCACGCCGGCATTCGGGAGGCCATGGGGAAGCTGGGCCGCCCCTGCGAGATCATTTTCGTCGACGACGGCAGCCGCGACGGGTCGGATCGCGTGCTGGACGAACTCTTTGCCTCGGACCCCGACGTCCAGGTCATCCACCTCCGCCGGAACTTCGGGAAGGCCGCGGCCCTGGCTGCAGGTTTCGCCCAGGCCCGCGGGGAAATCCTCTTCACCCTGGACGCCGACCTCCAGGACGACCCCGTGGAGATCCCCAAGTTCCTGGCCCGGATCGAGGAGGGATACGACCTGGTCTCCGGCTGGAAGTCTCCCCGCCGGGACCCCCTCACCCGCCGCCTCGCCTCCTGGGTCTACAACCGCGTGGCGGGGAGGCTGGCCGGGGTGAAGCTCCACGACATGAACTGCGGCTTCAAGGCCTACCGCCGTGAGGCCACGGAGTACCTGAACCTCTACGGCGAGATGCACCGGTACATCCCCGTCATCGCCTCCAGCTTCGGCTTCCGCATCGGCGAGGTGAAGATCACCCACCACCGACGCCGGTTCGGGAAGTCCAAGTACGGCCTGTGGCGCTTCTTCAGCGGCTTCTTCGACCTCTTCACGGTCCTGATCCTCACCCGCTGGGCCGCCCGCCCCCAGCACGTCTTCGGCATGTTCGGGCTGCTGCTCACCCTGGCCGGGGCGGGGATCACCCTCGCCCTCCTGGTCTGGCGCCTCATGGGGAACTTCCTGAGCAACCGGCCGCTGTTCTACCTCGGCCTCTCCGTTCTGATCGTGGGGATCCAGGTGGTCTTCTTCGGCTTCCTGGCCGAGATGATCGCCCACTCCCGCAGCGCCGACACGTTCTACTCCATCCGGGAGCACCGGCGCCACGCCCCTCCGGCCTCCCCCCCGGAGGAGGGCGCGCGTTGAAGATCGGCGTGCTCGGCCCCTTCCCCCCGTTCCGGGGCGGAATCTCCAACTTCGACGCCGAACTGGTCCGGAACCTCCCGGAGACCGTCGATGGCGCCGCTTTCAACTACACGCGCCTCTACCCCCGTCTGCTGTTCCCGGGGAAGACCCCCCTGGACACGAGCCGGGTCCGCTACCCGGGCGCGGCGGACCCCGTCTTCGACCCCTACAACCCGCTCTCCTGGCGGCGCGGCCGCCGGCGGATCGCCGCGGAGGGCCTCGACGTCCTCCTGCTCTCCTGGTGGACGCCCTTCTTCGCGCCGTTCCTCCTCCGGTTCCTGGGGCCCCTCCACCACCGCGCCTACCAGCGGCTGCTGCTGGTCTGCCACAACGTGGAGCCTCACGAACCGGTCCCCCTGGGGCGCTTCTTCCAGCGTCGCCTCTTCCGGTTGGCGGACGCCTTCATCGCCCACTGGGAAGGCGACGCCGGGGCCCTGGCCCGGGCGTGGCCGCACACGCCCGTCTGCCGGCTGTTCGTCCCCCGGTTTTCCGGGTTCCCCGACACGCCCGGCCTGACCCGGATGGAAGCCCGGGAGCGGCTCGGGCTCCCCGGGGCGGCGAAGATCGTCCTCTTTTTCGGCATTATCCGGAAGTACAAGGGGCTCGACGTGCTCCTGCAGGCGTTCGAGACGCTCGCGGCGGAACACCCCGACCTCTTCCTCGTGGTGGCGGGCGAGTTCTACGACAAGCGACGGGACTACCAGACCTGGATCGCGCCCCTGGAGCGCGCCGGGAGGATCCGGGTGACGGACGCCTTCGTGCCCAACGAGGCGGTGGAGGTTTACGTCAAGGCTTCCGACGTGGCGGTCCTGCCGTACCATCACGCCACCCAGAGCGGGGTGATCCCCCTCGTCTACCAGTGGGGACGGGGCGTGGTGACCACCCGGGTCGGCGGGCTGGCCGAGACGGTGGACGACGGGGTCTCGGGGATCCTGGTCCCGCCGGGAGACCCCCGGGCCCTGGCCGGGGCGATCCTCGCCTACCTGCAGGCCCGGGACCGCTTCGAGTCCGCCGTCCCGGCAACGGCGGCGCGTTTCACCCCCCGGCGCTACGTCGAGGGTCTGCTCCGATTCATCGGGGCGGAGACCGGCCCCGCGGGCCGGGTCCCCGCCGAGGAGGAACCGTGAAAGTCAAGGTCGAGCCGGAGGACTTCCGGGTGACGGAGGAGGCGGACGTACCCCTGTCCGCCGGGGGGGCGTACCTGGTCTGCCGCCTGGAGAAGCGGGGGTGGAACACGCTGGACGTTCTGCACGCCGTCGCACGACGCTTCGGCCTCCCCGTGGGCGCTTTTGCCTGGGGGGGACGGAAGGACCGTCACGCGGTGACGGTCCAGTACGTGACGGTGGAGACGGACCGGGCCCTCTCCGTCCGGGAGGATGGGTACTCCCTGGAGCCCGTGGGCCGCTCGGACCGTCCCATGGGGCCGGACCTGATCCGGTGCAACCGCTTCGAAATCCGGCTGCGCGGAATCGCCGCAGGGTCCCGGGAACGGTTCTCCGACTGCCTGCGGGGGGTGGTCGCGTCGGGGGTGGAAAACTACTATGACGACCAGCGCTTCGCCGGCGTGGACCCCCGGATGGGGTTCCCGGGGAAGATGATGGTCCTGGGCCAGTTCAACGGGGCGCTCAAGAGCTTCCTGACCCGGCCGGACCCGCGCGGCCGGGCGGAGGACCGGGAACGCCGCGACGTGTTCTTCGCGCGGTGGAAGGACTGGAAGGCCTGCCGGGAAGCGGCCAAAACCACGCTGGAGACCACGGTCTTCGAGTACCTGGCGGCCCACCCGAGGGACTTCTACGGGGCCCTCCGGATCCTGCCCCGGGACGAGGTGGCCCTGGCCCTCTCCGCGTGGCAGTCCGGCGTCTGGAACCAGTGCCTGGTGTCCCTGGCGAGGGAGCTGGCCGGGTCCGGCAAGTCCGGTTCGGTTCGCGGGGAGGTGGGGGACTACCTCTTCCTCCGGGACCCGAACCCGGCCCTGATCACCGTTCTCCCGACCCTGGAGATCCCGGCGTGCGGGGCCCGGCCGTCCCTGAAGGACGAGCGGGTGGCGCGCATCTACCGGGAGGTCCTCGAACGGGAGGCCATCCCCGCGAACGCCTTCCGGAAGTTCACGTTCGAACGGATGTACCTCAAGTCCTTCCTTCGCCGGGCCTGGTTCCAGCCCGAGGCCCTGCGGTGGGAGTGGGCGGCGGAGCCGGACGCCGGCGGGCGGTGGTCGCTCCTCCTCCGGTTCGCCCTGCCCCGCGGGTGCTACGCCACCATGCTGGTGAAACGGCTGTCGCTGGAAGCCTGAACGGAGTGCGGAGTGGTTTTTCCACCGACGTCGCAGGAGGACCCCATCGCCGAAGAGAGAGACCGCATGACCGATTTCACGGTGCCGGGACCGGACGGGGGCGACCTGGCGCCCGGCGGGGGTCCCGGTGCGCCGAACGAGCCGGTGCCGGGCCCTGCCGGCCTGGCGGCGCCGTTCGACGGGAGGGGTTTCCCGCCGGCACGGGGGCCCCGTCCACCCGCCCTGGTCGGCCTGCTGGAGATCGTGCTGGTCTCGGGTCTCCTGACCGATTTCCTCGTGGCCGTCCTCGTCGCGTCCCTGTTCGGCGTACACGTCCGGGACCTGTCCCCGAACACGGTCCTGCTTTTCGCCGTGATGATGACCAGCACGGTGGTCATCGTGTTCATCGCCTGGTGCCTGCAGGTGATACACCCGGAGGAGCCCCGCCTCGCCCTGCCGCTGCCGCCCCCGCGGGGCCTGCTCCGGGAGACGGGGTTCTGCCTGGCCGTCCTGCCCGGGCTCCTGGTTCTCATGGTGGTCCTCAAGCTGCTCTTCGCGTGGGTGCTGCCGGGCGCCGTCCCGCCGTCGAACGCCCTTCTGGACTCCATCGGGGGGCCCCTGGACCTGGTGCTCTTCCTGGTCAGCTCGGTGGTGGCCGGGGGTGTCCGGGAGGAAGTCCAGCGGGCGGTCATCGTCCTGCGGGGCGAGGTGTGTTTCCAGGCGCCCCTGGCCACCCTGCTGATCTGGAGCGTGATCTTCGGCCTGGAACACCGGGTGCAGGGCTGGGACGCCGTCTTCTCCACGGCCGTGCTGGGGTTCGTCTTCGGGGTGATTTTCCTGCGGCGCCGGAACCTGTACGCACCCTTCCTGTGCCACGCCCTGTTCAACGTGACGGTCCTCCTGCTATACTGGTTCACCCGGAACCTCCGGCCCGGGGGCGCCTGAGGGAAGGGCCGATCGCCGTTTTCGCCGCCCCATCGTTCGACACAAGGAGGAAAAATGGAACTGATCCCCGTCGACCTGAGCTTCCCCGAGGGCTGCAACCTCATCCTCGGGCAATCCCACTTCATCAAGACCGTGGAAGACCTCTACGAGGCCATGGTCAACTCCGTCCCGGGCGCGAAGTTCGGGGTCGCCTTCTGCGAGGCGTCGGGGCCGTGCCTGATCCGGCACGACGGCACCGACCCGGAGCTGGAGCAGTGCGCCGTGTCCAACGCCGAACGTCTCGGCGCGGGACACTCATTCGTGATCGTGATGAGCAACGTCTTTCCCCTCAACGTGCTCCCGAAGGTCCGGGACTGCCACGAGGTGGTCCGGATCTTCTGCGCCACGGCCAACCCCGTCACGGCGGTGCTGGCCCGCACCGATCAGGGCAACGGCATCCTGGGCGTCATCGACGGCTTCGCACCCAGGGGGGTCGAGAAGGACGACGACCGTCGCCACCGCCTCGACTTCCTGCGGAAGATCGGGTACAAACGCGGCTGAGGGCCACGGCCTGCCGCAAAACGGAAGGTGTGCATGAATCCGACGGAACGGTTGAAGAAGGACATTCTCGCCTGGCTTGAAGGTGCGGACGTGAGGCAGGTGACCCGGCGGCAGCTCGCCGAGGCGCTGGACGTGGGCGCCGAGGACAAGCGTTCCCTCCGGGCGGCCCTGCGGGAACTTGCGGCGGAGGGGAAGCTCCTCCCCGTGAAGAAGAACTGCTGGGCCGTGCCCGGCGCCGGCAACGTGGTGGCGGGGACCCTGCAGTGTCATGCCTCCGGCTTCGGTTTCCTCGTTCCCGACCCGGGGAGCCCACTCCGGGAGGATGTTTTCATCCCCGCCCCGCACCTCGGCGACGCGGTGCACGGCGACCGGGTGGTGGTGGAGTGGCGGGAGTCCGCGCCCCGGGACCCGTCGGGGTCGGGCCGCGGGCGGGGAAAACCGGCCCGGAAGCCCGAGGCCGGGGCCGGCCGCCGGGGCCGGCGGGGGTCGGCGGACGAGGCCGCGGAGCCGCCCCGCCGTCCGCGGCGCCTGGAAGGCCGGGTGACCCGGATCCTGGAACGGTCGAAGGCCAAGGTCATCGGGAAGGTGATCCGGTTCAAGACCCTGACCGTCATCCCCGTGGACGCGCGGTTTCAGCACTCCGTCCTGGTGGACGACGACGGGGGCTTCCCCCTCGAGGACGGGGACGTGGTGCAGGTGGAGATCACCGTGCCGCCGTCGGCGGGCCACCGCCCCCGGGGGCGCGTCCTCCGGCTGGTGGGTAAGGCCGACGACCCCGAGCTGCCCCTGAAGATCATCCTGGCCCGGCACGAGATCCGGACGGACTTTCCCCCGGAGGCCCTGGCGGAGGCGGACGCCTTCGCGCCGGACCCGCTCGCGGGCGACGTGGCGGGGCGGGAGGACCTCCGGCGCCTGGACACCGTCACCATCGACGGGGAGACCGCCTTCGACTTCGACGACGCGGTGAACGTGACCCGGGGGGCCGACGGCCACTTCACCCTCTGGGTCCACATCGCCGACGTCTCCCACTACGTGCGGCCGGGGAGCGCCCTGGACACGGAAGCCTTCCTCCGCGGAACCTCGGTCTACTTCCCCGACCGTTCCGTTCCCATGCTCCCGCCGGCCCTCTCGTCGGGAGTCTGCTCCCTCCTCCCCGGCCGGGACCGGCTGGCCTTCACCGCGGTCCTGGACGTTCACGGCGTCACGGGGCGCGTCCGGAAGGCCCGCTTCACGCCCTCGGTGATCCGGAGCCGCGCCCGCATGACCTACACCCAGGTGGCCGGCGTCCTGAAGGGGAACCCTGAACTCCTCGGCCGCTTCGCCGACCAGGCGGAGCACTTCCGGACCATGGCGGACCTCTCCCGGGTCCTGAACCGTCGGCGCCGGAAGCTGGGGGCCGTGGACTTCGACCTGCCGGAGAGCGTGGTCCGCCTCGCCGAGACGGGCGAGGTGCTGGGGATCGTCCGCACCGAGCGGAACGACGCCCACCGGCTCATCGAGGAGTTCATGCTGGCCGCCAACGAGGCGGTGGCGTCCCTTTTCACCCGGAAGGCGCTCCCTGCCCTCTTCCGGGTCCACGACGTGCCGGACCCTGTCAAGGTGGAGGAGTTCGCCGAGGTGGCGGCCCGGTTCGGGCACCGCTTCGAGTCGAAAGGTGAAACTTACGAACCGAAGGACTTCCAGCGCGTGGCGGACGGCCTCGGCGACTCGGCCGTGGGCAAGTTCCTGAGCTACCTGATGCTGCGTTCCTTCAAGCTGGCGGTCTACTCGACGAACAACATCGGGCACTTCGGCCTGGCCCTGAAGGACTACACCCACTTCACCTCCCCCATCCGGCGGTATCCTGACCTGGTGGTCCACCGGCTGCTGCGGCACGTCCTGGCGGGAAAGGTCCTCGAGGCGCCGGTGGCGGGGCCGGCGGACCTCCCCGAGATCGCCCGCCGATCTTCCGAGCGGGAGCACGAGGCCATGGACGCCGAGCGGGCGGTCATGGCGTGGAAGAAGGCCGAGTTCATGAAGGAGCGCCTCGGCGAGGAGTTCGACGGTTTCATCTCCGGCCTCAAGACCAACGGGTTCTTCGTGGAGCTGCTCGAGCACTTCGTGGAAGGATTCGTGAACCTGTCCCTGGTGGATGACGACTACTACCTCTTCGACGAGGTCAAGCACTGCTTCGTCGGGAAGACCGGGGGCCGGACCTTCCGGCTCGGAGACCCCCTGCGGGTGCGGGTGGCCAGAGTGGACATGAGCCGTCACCACATCGAGTTCGCCCCGGCGGCGGCCCGGGCCGCGCGGCGGGGGGAGGAAGGCCTGGAGAAATTCCGTCGCCGCCGCATCAAGCGGTGACGCCGCTCCCACGCACCGTCCCGGCGCGGGCGTGAGCGGTCATCGAGAGGGTTGGGGTTGAGTGGGTGCCTCCCGCGTCGGGACGACTTGTGCGAACCCTTCAACCTTGAACGTTGGCAGAGGAGCGATTATAATTCCCTCGTGCTTTGCGTGACCGGGAGGACGCCGGCCGAGATCGGACAGGAGAGCGAACATGAACAACGTATTCAAGGCCGTGAAAGTGACCGACCGCGTGTGGTGGGTCGGCGCCGTGGACTGGTCGATCCGGGACTTCCACGGGTACGCCACGAAGCGGGGGACCACCTACAACGCCTTCCTGGTGCGGGGAGAAAAAACCGCGCTGATCGACACGGTGAAGAAACCCTTCTTCGACGAGATGATGTCCCGCATTGCCTCGGTAGTGGACCCGACGACCATCGACATCGTTGTCTCGAATCACGCGGAGATGGACCATTCCGGGGCGCTCCTCGAGACGGTGGCCGCCATCGGGCCGTCTCCCCGGGTTCTCGCCTCCGAGCAGGGCGTCAAGGCGCTCCATGCCCACTTTGGGGCCATCCCCGGGCTGGAGGCCGTCCGGGACGGCGACCGCCAGGAACTGGGCGGCGCGACCCTCCGCTTCCTGGAGACCCGGATGCTTCACTGGCCCGACAGCATGTTCTCCCTCCTGGAAGAGGACAAGCTCCTCTTCTCCCAGGACGGCTTCGGCATGCACCTGGCCTCCGGCGAGCGTTTCGCGGACGAACTCCCCGCCGAGCTCCTGCGCGAGGAGGCGGCGAAGTACTACGGCAACATCCTGAACCCCTACTCGAACCTGGTCCTCAAGCTCATCGAGAAGGTGACGGCGGCGGGTCTCACTTTCGACGTCATCGCCCCCGACCACGGGCCCCTCTGGCGCAAGGACCCGGCCTGGATCGTGAACCTCTACGCCCTGTGGGCGCAGCAGAAACCGACCCGGAAGGCCGTGGTGGTCTACGACACCATGTGGGGGAGCACCGACCGGATGGCGCGGGCCCTCGGCGACGGGCTGGCTGCCGGCGGGGCGGTGCCGAAGCTGATGCCCCTCTCGGGCAGCCACCGGAGCGAGGTGGCGACGGAGATCCTGGAGGCGGGCGCCCTGGTGGTGGGCTCACCGACCCTGAACAACCAGATGTTCCCGACGGTGGCGGACGTCCTGACCTACCTGAAAGGGTTGAAGCGCAAGAACCTGGTGGGCGCGTCGTTCGGCTCCTACGGCTGGAGCGGGAAAACCGTCGACCAACTCAACGCCGCCCTCCGGGAGATGGGTGTGGACCTCGTGGGAGACGGGATCCAGGTGCAGTACGTCCCTCGCCCGGAGGACCTGGAGAAGTGCTTCGAACTCGGCCGCGCCGTCGCCGCCCGGCTGGCCTGATCGGAAACTATACGTAAAGAGGAGACTAAGCGATGAAGAAGTACGTCTGCAGCATCTGCAACTACGTGTACGACCCCGCCAACGGAGACCCCGACGGCGGCATCTCCCCCGGGACCGCCTTCGAGGACCTCCCGGACGACTGGGTCTGCCCCGAGTGCGGGGTCGGCAAGAGCGACTTCGAGCCCATGGATTGAAGTTTTTGGCCGCCCCGGAAGGAGCGGCCAAGAACTTATGAGCACCCGTTGTTGAAAAAGCAGCTCGGGCAGTAGTAGCAGGTCCCCTTGCGGACCATCAGGGTCTCGCAGACCGGGCAGGTCGGGGCGTCGCCCTGGATGGTGGGTGTCCGCTCCGGCTTGCCGGGCTCCTCCCCCCTGGCGATGATCACCGCGGGCGGCTCCACGAACGACGGGTTGGCCGTCGGGTTGATGATGCCGAGCTTCCGCTGGTCGTCCTCGGGGAGGAACTTCAGGGCCAGCCACTTGAAGATGTAATCCAGGATCGACTTGGCCATGGGGATGTGGGGGTTGCCCGTGAAGCCCGACGGCTCGAAGCGGGTGTGGGTGAACTTGTCCACCAGCACCTTCAGGGGGACGCCGTACTGGAGGGCCATGGAGATGGCCGTCGCGAAGCCGTCCATGAGGCCCGAGATGACGGAGCCCTCCTTGGCCATCAGCAGGAAGATCTCCCCCGGCTGCCCGTTTTCGTAGGCCCCCACCGTGATGTAGCCCTCGTGGTCGGCCACCCGGAACTTGTGGGTGATGGAAGTCCGCTCCGACGGGAGCTTCCGGCGGACGGGCTTGTAAACCACGGTCTGCTCGGCCTTCGGCTCCTCCTTCTTCAGGGAGAGGGGCTGGGCCTTCTTCGACCCGTCGCGGTAGAGGGCGACGGACTTGAGCCCCAGCTTCCAGGCCTCGAGGTAGACCTTCTCCACGTCCTCCGGGGTGACGTCGTTGGGCATGTTGACGGTCTTGGAGATGGCGCCGGAGAGGAACGGCTGGACGGCGGCCATCATCCGGACGTGCCCGAGATGGTGGATGACCCGCTGACCGGACGGGAGCTTCAGGGCGCAGTCGAAGACGGGGAGGTGGGAGTCGCGCAGGTGGGGCCCGCCCTCGATGGTCCCGTGTTTCTCGATGTAGCCGACCAGTTCCTCCGTCTCCTCCCCCGTGTAACCGAGGCGCCGAAGTGCGGTGGGGATGGTGCGGTTCACGATCTTGAGCATGCCGTCGCCCACCAGTTGCTTGTACTTCACCAGGGCCAGCTCGGGCTCGATCCCGGTGGTGTCGCAGTCCATCATGAAGCCGATGGTCCCCGTGGGGGCCAGGACCGTCGCCTGGGCGTTCCGGAAGCCGTGGACGGGCCCTTCCTTGGTCACCTTGTCCCAGGCGTCCCGGGCGGCCGTGAGGAGGTTGGGCGGCACGCCGGCCTTACCGATCCGCCAGGCGTGGCCGCGGTGCATCTCGATCACCTCCATGAAGGAGGCCCGGTTCATTTCGAAGTGCTTGAAGGGTCCCTTGACGGCGGCGAGGCGGGAGGAGGTGCGATAGGCCTCGCCCGTCATGAGGGCCGTGACGGCGGCGGCGTAGTTGCGCCCCTCGTCGCTGTCGTAGGGGAGCCCCATGTGCATCAGGACGGCGCCGAGGTTGGCGTACCCCAGGCCGATGGGGCGGTACTCCACCGAGTTGACGCCGATCTTCGGGGTGGGGTAGCTGGCGTTCTCCACGATGATCTCCTGGGCCGTGAAGACGATGTTCACGGCGTGCCGGAAACCGTCCACGTCGAAACGGCCTTCGTCGTCGACGAACTTGAGGAGGTTGAGGCTGGCCAGGTTGCAGGCGGAGTTGTCCAGGAACATGTACTCGGAGCAGGGGTTGGAGGCACTGATGCGCCCGCTGGCCTTGCAGGGGTTCCAGCGGTTCACCGTGCTGTCGAACTGGATGCCCGGGTCACCGCAGAGGTGGGCGGACTCGGCGATCATCCGCATGAGGTCGCGGGCGGCGTACTCGTGGATCACCTCGCCGGTGGTGATGGCCCGGGTCTTCCAGACGGTGTCCATCTCCACGGCGCGCATGAACTCGTCCGTGACGCGGACACTGTTGTTGGCGTTCTGGAAAAAGATGGAACTGTAGGCCTCGCCGTTGAAGGAGCCGTCGTAGCCGGCCTCGATGAGGGCCCAGGCCTTCTTCTCCTCCTTGGCCTTGCACTGGATGAACTCCACGATGTCGGGGTGGTCGATGTTGAGGATGACCATCTTCGCGGCCCGGCGGGTCTTCCCGCCGGACTTGATGACGCCGGCGAACGCATCGTAGCCCTTCATGAACGACACCGGCCCGGAGGCGTTGCCCCCCGAGAAGAGCTTTTCGTACGAGGAGCGGAGCGGGGAGAGGTTCGTCCCGGTCCCCGAGCCGAACTTGAAAAGCTTCCCCTCGGTCTTGGCCAGTTCCAGGATGGAGTCCATGGTGTCCTCGACGGAGTTGATGAAGCAGGCGGAACACTGGGGGTGCTTCTCGACCCCGACGTTGAACCACACCGGGGAGTTGAAGGAGGCCATCTGGTTGACCAGCAGGTACGCCAGCTCCCGGGAGAAGGCGGTTGCGTCCATCACGGTGCGGAAGTACCCGCCCTCGGTGCCCCAGACGGTCAGGGTGTCCACGACCCGGGAAATCACCTGGCGCACGCTGGACTCGCGGTCCGCATGCCCGAGGACCCCGTGGAAGTACTTGGAAACGGTGATGTTCACCGCGCTGTCCGACCAGGCGGCGGGAGCTTCCACGTCCCGTTGGGCGAAGATGACCTCCCCCTTGTTGCTGGAGATGACGGCGTCGCGCTTTTTCCACTCCAGGAGTTCGAAGGGGTGGGGGCCGGTCCCCGTGTAGTGCGCCGGGATCGTCAGCCCGGCGGCGTTTCGGGATTGTTCGACGGGTTCGGTTTTCCGGGTCTTGGTCCCCCTCTTCCCGTTTTTCGGCATGGCTGGCTCCTTGGTCGAGAATGGCCCGGCGAGGGTTTTCCGGCCGGGAATCGCGGGCGGGCGGGCGGGTGGCAGGCGTCCGGAGAACCGGGTCACGTGGCGCGCAGTTCCCCTCCTGGACCCTGTGGGACGCAGGCCGCCGGGCGCGTGATTGCGGACCCGATTTATATGCCTCCGGGGGGGGGCTTGTCAAGGGGGAAAGCACAATATTTTGTGGCGGAAAATTGATAACCACAATATATTGTATCTAATGCGGATACGAGGGTCGGAGGTCAGGGAGGGCCTGCCGTGGCGGTTTTCCACTCAGAATACAGTATAAATGAAACGCCGGCCGGACCCCTTCGGCCTGCTGCTTCCGGTGATCTCGCTTCAGGGGACGAGGGATCCGGGTTCGGCCAGCGGGAGGTCCACGGTGATGGGACAGTGGTCCGAGATGTCCTCGGGCACCGCTTCGTTGAGGGCCTTGAGGGTCCGCGGGAAGTGGGGCGCGAAGCGGTACGGTTCGGCGGCACGGTCCGGGTCCCGGGCGAAGCCCTTGACGAAGAACCAGTCCAGCTTGAGGCGGCCGAGGGCGCCGATGGTGCGCTCCACCTCGAAAGTCGGGACGAAGCCCTTGCCCTGCCGCATGTTGGAGTTGGCCAACTTCCCGGCGGTGCCGTTGACGGTGCGCCCGGCGTCGCCGCGGAAGTCGAAGGCCCCGCCGTCGTCGAAACGCATGTCCCGAAGGGTGTCGAAGAAGGCGGCCTCGGGGTTCGGGGCGAAGACGGGGACGTGGCGGGAGGTGGGGTCGTACTGGTTCTTCAGCAGCCTCACCCCGCCGCTGATCAGGTCGAAGAGGATCCCGACCCCCGTGGCGTACTTCACCCCCTGGGTGGTCCAGAACTCGGCGCTCCCCACGCGGCGTTTCACCTCCCGGGAGATGGAGGTGGGGGTGCCGTCGGAGCCGGTGGTGTTCATGTCGCCCGCCAGGATCACGGGGTGGGGGATGTCAAGGTAGTGGGTCAGAAGGGAATAGACCTGGCTTCGCCGCTTCTCGGGCTTGCACTTGTTCTCCAGGTGGGTGGCGAGTACCGTGACGGTCTTCCCGGGAAGTCCCGCCACCTCCAGGTCCACCCGGAGGCAGTTGCGCCCCCCGCGGCGGACCTCGCGCAGGACGGTCTCGAGAAACACCTTCTCCGAGGTCGACCGCTTGGCCTTCTCGGGGAGGGAGACCGGCCGTTTCTCCCCGGCGTACCAGTCGTAGACCTGGGGCAGACGCAGGATCTCGGCCTTCCGGATGGGGAAGCGGGAGAGGACGGCCGTCCCGTGGAGGCCACGGTAGCGGGAGCGGTCCACCGCGATCTCGCGGCGGAGCCTTTCGCGTTCGGCGCTGTCCATCCCTTCGAAGGTCTCCGTCCCCAGCGCGATGGGGTCCACCTCCAAAAACTCCACGGCGTAGGCGAACTCCATGCCAAGGAGGCGGGCCAGGTCCTCCGCCACGAAGCGGTATTTCGTGCGCTTCATCCCCCAGTCCGCCTCGTTGAGGACGAGGATGTCCGCCTCCCGGAGGAGGGCGGCCTGTTCCAGGGCCTCCCGGCGGGCGGCGCTGCCGGGCGGGCACTCCTTCGGGTCCAGCAGGGCGGCGAGCTTGCCGGGGTCGGCCAGGGCCGCCGCCACGGCGTCGAAGTTGAGGCCGCGCTCGATGTTCCACATGGCGGCGCGGACGAAGGGCCCGAGTTCGGGGGAGGACTTCGGCGCGGCCGGCCGCCGGATCGCGCCGCCCCGGAACGGGGTTTCGAGGATCTTGTCCATCCGGGCTTTCAGACCGGGGGGGTAGGACTCTCCGCAACGGCCCAGCACGTCCAGTTCGGCCCAGGAGAGCAACCCGGGCCCGGAGACGGCGGGCCGGGCGGCGGCGGGTTTCGCCGGGGCGCCCGCCGCCGAACGGCCGGGCTCCCCGGGATCGGCCCGGAGGGCCGCGCCCGCCAGGCAGGCGACGATCGTCAGGACTGAAGCAACCCGAAGCGGTTTCATCCCCGTTTCCCCCATCACGCCCATGCTCTTCTTCTCTTTGTGCTTCGCGATTCAGGCCGGGGCCGGCCGCAGAACGCGCGGAACACGCCGAATGATCCGTGCCAGTATACGCAAAAGGGGATTTCCTGTCAAAGGTGCCGTGGATGGGGTAAAATACGTGGACCGGGAAGGCCGGTTCAAGAAGGTAACGGGCCCGGGGCGACACGTAAGAAGCGGTCCCGGAGAAGGTCCGCGACATGGGGATGAAGATCGCAACGATTTACAAAAAGCTGTAAAAACCATGGTTATAGACCTTTCTCAACCCATCGCCCCCGACATGCCCGTCTGGCCCGGCACGCCGTCACCGGCGGTGAAGCTCCTGAAGAACCGCCCCCGTCACGGTTACGAGGAACGCCGCCTCACCCTCACCACGCACACGGGCACCCACGTGGATGCCCCCGCCCACTTGACGGACGGCCCCGCCCTGGACGGGTTGACGCTCGAGCGTTTCACGGGTCCGGGGTTCGTGGCGGACGTGCGCGCCTTCGCCGGGCGCCCCGTCCGGTGGGAAAACCTGGAGCGGACGCCCGGCTGGGCGGGGCCCCGGGAGTTCGTGCTCCTGTGGACCGGTTGGGACGCGTTCTGGGGGACACAGGCATACAACCGGGGTTACCCGGCGCTGGACCCCGCCGCTGCCGAACGACTGGCGTTCGCCGGGATCAAGGGACTCGGCGTGGACGCCCCGTCGGTGGATGCTTTCGACAGCGGGGGACTGCCGGTCCACCGGGCGCTGCTCTCCCGGGGCGCCATCCTCGTGGAGAACCTGCGGGGGCTCGGCGGCCTGGCTGGCAGGGCGTTCCGCTTCGCCGCCTTCCCCCTTCCCATCCCCGCCGCCGACGGCTCCCCCGTCCGTGCCGTGGCCCTGGTGGACGAGTGCGGGGAGGCTCTCCCCTGAAACCGGGCTCGGAACGGGACGGATCGGCATCCCGCGCAGTGGAGGGTAACACCATGACGTTCAAGGACAGCACGCTTTACCACGGGGCGGGGATCGCCCTGATGCTGATCAGTGCCGGGCTGTTTTTCTGGAAAGTCGCCCCGTGCATCGACCGGCCCCTGGTTTTCGCCACGGCGAGCATCCTCTGCATGGTCTCCGCCGGGATCCTCTTCGTCCTCCACCTGGCCTCCCGGGCCCGGGAGGCGGCGGCGGAGAAAGACCGGAAGGAACCCGACCCCGATTAAACCGCACCGGACGTCGTCACCGCTTCCTTGAAAATTCGGAGGAGAACTCCGAGTTTTCATGGAAAAATCAGGGCATGATCGAACGAAACCGAGGTGAGAGAGGTCTCCGAATCCCTCGCCGGCCGGGTCGACTTCGTCGAGTTGTCCGGCTTCAGTCTGACGGAACTCGATCCGTGTTCATCCGTGGATTATCCGGTTTATCCAGGTTGGGAACCGGTTGTCCGCCGGTTTCCACGGGCGGTCCGGCCTGGGGGGCTTCCGGTGCGGTGGGGGCGGGCTGCCGATCCGGGCCGGACAGGGCGAAGACCCGGATGGCCGCGGATTTTCCCCTGAGTTCGTGAGAGCCCAGGTCCTCGAACGAAAAGGCCTCCCCCGCCAGGCGGCGCGTCTGCTCGCTGACGACAATCCGGCGGCCCAGCCGCTTGGATAGCCCCATGATCCGCGAGGCGGTGTTCACCACGTCGCCGACCGTGGCGTACTCGGACCGGTTCGGCGAACCGACGTTGCCCGCCACCACCTCGCCGCTGTGAAGGCCGAACTTGGCGTCCCGGGTCGGTCCGCCTTTTCCCCGGAGTTCGTCCTGCCACCGGATCAGTTCCTTCTCCATCTCCAGGGCGATCCGGCAGGCGAACACGGCGTGGTCGGGGTCAGCCGCGGGGGCGCCGCAGATCACCATGATCTCGTCGCCCACGAACTGCTTGAGGGTCCCCCCATGGCGGAAGATCACCGTCTCCATGCGGGTGAAGTAGTCGTTGAGCATCGAGATAATCTGCTCCGGCTCGCTCTGCTCGGAAAGCTCGGTGAAGTCGTTGAGGTCGCAAAACAGGATGGTGACGTTGTGCCGCACCCCGCCCAGTGCCAGGCTGGACGCATCCTTCAGGAGTTCCCGGGCCACGTTTTCGGAGACGTACCGCCCGAGGATCTGCCGGAGGTGTCGACGTCTCCGGTCCTCGGCCAGGTAGCGCCAGGTGAACACCGACATGTACACCACCGGCAGGGCGAGGAGCGGGGTCGCGAGGTCCAGCCAGGTATTCCACCGGGCGCAGGCCACCAGGGCGCCGGCCGCCAGCCCGACGCCAAGACCGGCCAGGCCGACCAGGGCGGGGCGGGGCCGGAACAACCGGCAGATCACGGCCGACCCCAGGCAGAGGAGCAGCAGGACCGCCAGGTTGGCCCTGTCAGTCCAGGAAATCATGAAGTCGGAATTCAGAAGGGTGTGCAGGGCGTTGGCGTGGAATTCGATCCCGGCCATCTCGCCGTGGCTGTCCCCGCCGGCCGGCGTGGGCACCAGGTCGTTGTTGCCGGCGTACGTCGGCCCGATCAGCACCACGCGGTCGCGAAACCGTTCGGCGAACCACCGGTCGTCGTTCGCCCGGGCCCGCTCGAGCAGTTCGGAAAAGCCCGGGCCGTCCTGGAACGTCCCCGGGGGGCCGATGAAGTTGATGTCGAAGAAGAACTCGCGGTCGTGAACGACCGGCCGGGTGCCGATCCGGAGCCGGGAGCCGTCGAAGACCGGCTCCGCGCGGAGGGCCCGGCAGGCGGCCAGGAAGGGAAGGCTGTAGCAGGGGGCCTGGGTGCCGTCGGGGAACTGAGCGGTCCGGTACAGGTACTGCCGCCGGACCACCCCGTCCGGATCGGCTTCCACGTTGCCGAGGAAGAGGTTCGCATCGCCCGCCGCGAAGCGGTACGGCGGCCAGGGGCACTGCAGCGACCCGTCGGGGCGAAGGTAGGACAGGAGAAGGACCCGTCCGGAGCGCAGCACCTTGAAGAGGGCACGATCACCCGGGCCCAGGCTGCCGGCGGCGACCCGCCCGTCCGGGGCCCCGCCCGTTTCACGGGCCATTCGGCGGCGCAGGAAGTCGTCTCCCGAAACCTGGAATTGCAGGTCCAGCGCCACCACGGCCGCACCGGCCCGGTCGAGGGCGCCGAGGACCTCGGCGAAGTGGCCGGTCCAGAACAGCATCGGTTCCTCGATCGTGCCGAGGGCCCGGTCGTCGATGCCCACCATCACGACCCGGTCCGACCGCACGTGCGTGGGCGCCTGCAGGGAGGACAGGAAGGCGGCGTTGCGCAGCCGGAGCCTCCAGTCGCGCGTTTTCAGCTCCAGCACCCGGAGGGTTTGCGTTTCCCGCAGGAAGGCGAAAAGGAGGAAGACCGCCAGACAGGCTGCCACGACGGGAGACCACTTCCTCAACAGGCGCCTGATCCGGTTGCGTACCGTTGCGTTCACGCTGGCGATCCGTCCTGTCACCGGCAAGGTTTGGCTTCGGTGGAGCGTGGCGGTCCCAGGCCGGGCGGTCGGCCTCGGTTTCCGCTTCCCCTCCCCGGAACTTACAACGGCGCTGAAAGCGTGTCAAGGGCAATCGTCTGCGTCCGCCGGGTGAGCGGGGTGGGGGTGGAGAGGCGCAGAGACGGGACAGTCGGTTGCGGGGGCATGGGACAGTCAATCGTGCGTTTGCGCCGAGACCTGCTCCAGGCGCGCGCCTCGGCTCGGCGCGCGTACGGTCTGAACCCGCTCGCTGGCGAGGGGGCGCAGCCCGAGGAAAACCTTCGTCCCTGCGTTGCCGACCGAGGGGGTCTCCAGGGGAACCTCGAGCGGCTCGAACCCGGCGGCCGCCAGCAGTGCCACCCACACCGTTCTCGGGAACAGGCCCATAGGGAATGAAGAATATGTTGACTTGGCTTATACCCCGGTATAATAGTGGGACGTGAGAGTTTCTCGGAAATGACGGAAAACGGTCGGAAAGGTGTACGCACAACCTTTGTTCGAGCCGCCGGCGGGACGCCGATGCGCCTTGTCGCCGCGGGTTCTTCCCGGTGTTCGGCCGGAGCCCGACGTTCCGGAGCATGATCCGCCCAGGATGACGGCCATGGTGATTCGACCCTTCACGACGACCGGGTCCGGCAGCACGGCCGGGGGTTTCGTCCGACGGACCCTCGTCGTCGGCCTCCTCTTCGCCCTGGCGTCCCTGGCGGCGGCCGGGCCGCCTGCCGAGCAGGGCCTCCCCTGGATCCAGAACTTCAGCCCCCGGGAGTATCGGGCGCAACCCCAGAACTGGGCCTTCGTCCAGGACCGGCGCGGGGTGGTCTACGCCGGCAACAACGACGGGGTCCTCGAATACGACGGGGTGCGCTGGCGGCTGATCCCCACGGCGAACCGGACCTGCGTCCGTTCGCTGGACCTGGACGGGGAGGGACGCATCTGGGTGGGCGCCCAGGGCGAATTCGGCTATCTCCGGCCCGACGCCGGAGGGGCCCTGGTCTTCGTCTCGCTGGCGGACCGGCTAAAACCGCAACACCGGACCTTCAACGATGTCTGGTGCACGCACGCCACGCGCGCGGGGGTTTTCTTCACCACCCGAAACCGCCTGTTTCGCTACAGCGGCGGCCGGGTTCGGTCCTGGGCCCCGACCACGTCCTTTCACCAGTCCTACCGGGTGGGGGAGCGCCTTTTCCTCCGCGAGCCGGGCCGGGGCCTGGTGGAACTGAACGGGGACGCCCTCCGTCCGCTCCCCGGCGGGGAGCGGTTCGCCGGGGAGAAGATCGGGTGCATGCTGCCGTGGCCCGCGGCTGTTCCCGGGGGCCCTGACCGGATCCTGGTGGGCACGCGGGGCCAGGGGTTGCTCCTCCTCGACGGGGGGGGCCTGGCGGAGTTCCCGACCCAGGCCGACGATTTCCTCCGGCAGAACCTGCTCTACCACGGTCTCGTGTTGCCGGACGGCTCCGTGGCCCTCGCCACCGTCCACGGGGGCGTCGTCCACCTGGATCACGAAGGGAGGCTGATCCGGGTCGTGGACAAGCGGTCCGGCCTGCAGGACGAGACGGTCTACGCCCTGTTCCTGGACGGCCAGTCAGGGCTCTGGCTGGGCCTGGAGAACGGGATTTCCCGGGTGGCGATGTCGGAGCCGCTCTCCCGGTACGACGAGCGGTCGGGGCTCAAGGGCACGGTGATGACCGTCTGCCGGCACGCGGGGGTGCTCCACGTGGGTACCAGCCGGGGGATACACCGCCTGGAGAGCGTCCTCCGCGCGGACAACGGGCTGCCCGCCCCGGCGTTTCTCCCTGTCACCGGCATCCGAAGCCAGATCTGGGCCTTCCTCCCCGTGGGGACGTCCCTGCTGGTGGCCGACAACGAGGGCGTGCACGAGATCCGCGGCAGCCAGGCCACGATGGTCCGTCCCTCCGTCGGCAACACCGGCTGCCTGTGCCCCTCCCGGGTGAACCCCTCCCGGATCTTCGTCGGGATGCAGGACGGGCTGGCTTCCATCCGTCGATCGGACGTCGACGGGGGGCCGTGGGTCGACGAGGGCCGGGTCCCGGGTATCACGGAACAGGTCCGCAGCATCGCCGAGGACGACGACGGGCGGCTGTGGCTCGGGACGCGAAATCACGGGGTCCTGCGCCTGACGTTCCCCGGCGGCGGACGCAAGGCAGCCCGGCCCGTGCCTGCAATCGAGCGTTACGGGCTTTCCCACGGCCTGCCTTCCCCCAACGAGAACCGGGTCGACCGGGCCGCGGGCGGCATCCTCTTCTGCACGCACGCGGGAATCTACCGTTTCGATACGCCCAGGGGCCGCTTCCTTCCCGACCCGCGGTTCGCCCGCCTCTTCGGCGGCGAGGCGCGCCGGGTCTCCCTCCTCCGGGAGGACGCCCGGGGCGACCTCTGGCTGCACACCATGATCGAAACCCAGGGGGCCCACGGCACGGGGGTGGCCCTCCGCCAGGCCGACGGGACCTTCCGCTTCGTGGACACACCCTTCCTCCGCCTGGCGGAGTATGCCATCGACGCGATCTGCCCGGAGCCGGACGGGGTGGTGTGGCTCGGGGGGACGGACGGTCTCCTGCGCTACGACCCCCGGGTCCCCAAGGACTATGCCCGGGACTTCGCCACCCTCGTCCGGCGGGTGAGCGTGAACGGCCGGGGCCTTTTCGGGGGGGCCGGGGCGCCGCCCGGCGAAGGGGGCGCCGAGGGGCCCCGCCTCGAGCCCGCCGACCACTCCCTGGCCTTCGAGTTCGCCGCCACCAGCTTCGATGCCCCTTCCGCCCTCCGGTACCAGGTCCGCCTGGAGGGTTACGACCCGGACTGGTCCCCCTGGGGCCCTGCGCCCTTCAAGGAGTACACCAACCTGCCCCCGGGGGACTATCGCTTCCGGGTCCGGGCGAAGAACGTCCACGGGCACGTCGGGCGGGAGGGCGACTACCCCTTCCGGATCCTTCCCCCATGGACCGAGACCTGGTGGGCCCGGGCGCTGGCCCTCGCCGGCCTGGTCGCGCTCGGGTACGGAGGGTTCCGCTGGGGCGTCGCGTCCCTCGAGCGCCGCCACCAGCGGGAACTGTCCCGACAGAAAGCGGAGACGGAAGCCCAGCGACTCCGGTCCGCGTGGTTGGAGCAGGTCAACCGGATGAAGAACGACTTCCTGACCACCACCTCCCACGAGCTGCGCACGCCGCTCACGTCCATTGTCGGGTACGCCAACCTCACCCGGAAGAAACTGCAGGAAGTGCTCCTGAACCCGGACGTCACGGACGAGTTCCGCCGACAGAAGGCGACCCGGCAGGTGATGGGCAACATGGAGGTGCTGCTGGAGGAGAGCCGGCGCCTGGAGAAGCTGATCGAGAAGATCCTGGACCTGAGCACCCTGGAGTCGGGGCTGGTCGATTGGAAGACCGAGCCGGTCGACCTGCACGGGCTGATCGTCGAGGTCATCGCGGCGCACGGGCGTGCTGCGGGGGCGAAGGGGCTCACCCTGCGGCAGGACCTCTGCGCCGACCCGGCCGCCCTGTTCGGCGACGGCAAGCGCCTCCGACAGGTCATCGACAACCTCGTGGGCAACGCCGTCAAGTTCACGCCGACCGGGGGAGCCGTGAGCATCCGGCTGGAGTGGGGTGTCCCGGACGACGAGGGCCAGCCGCCGGACGCCCGCCGGGCCGGGGCGGACCGGCTGCCGGCGGTGGGCGAGGGGCCGGGGCCGGCGGCCTCCCCGCCCGCGGCCCCCCGGTTTGCCCGCGTCTCGGTGGTCGACACCGGCCCGGGCCTTGACGACGACGAGTGGGACACCGTCTTCGACGTCTTTCACCCTGCAGGCGACACGCTGGCGCCCAAGCCCGAAGGGGCGGGCCTGGGGCTGCCCATCTGCCGCAAGATCGTCGAGCACCATGGCGGGCGGATCTGGGCCGAGCCCAACCCCGGCGGCGGCTGCGTCTTCCGCTTCACCCTTCCGACGGACAGTTCCGTTTGATTCAACGCGTCGGTGCGGCCGTTGCCGCAATCGGATCAGATCCCCCTCAGGACGGAGAACAGACCGAGGCCCAAGGCCCCCAGGATCACGAAAAGGCAACCGCAGCACCCCCCGCCCCGGCCGAGGACGGCCCGGAAGAGGGCCCGCCCGATGCCCTCGCCGAAGAAGGGCAGCGACGAGATGGCGATCTTCCCGGCGGTCTCCCGCCACTTCGCCAGTTCCTCCTGCCGGAGTTGCTTGTTCAGGATCTCCCGCTGGACGGCGATCCGCTCCCGGTGCTTCATCTCCTCCCGGGTGCGGATGACTTCCATCTCCTGCCGGTCGGGGACAAAGCGCACCCTCGAGCGGCAGTAGGCGCAGACGGTCTCCAGCTCCCCGAGCCCCAGGTCCAGTGGCGCCGCGCAGTTCGGGCAGTGCCGACTCTCTTCACCCATTCGCTCAACCTCCTTCAGACCTCGGGTCGGGGCCGACGACAGCCCCGGAAACGCCCTACCGGCCAAATCGCGGGGGCGTCCATCGTTCACGTTGCATTTTACCACCGTCGGACGGTCACTCGCAGCGATGCCGGGGTGATATCCTTGAATTTCTTTCGTTGAATATCCTGGACCGCGGGTGTATCCTGCGAGCGAGGGGAATTTCATCAAGGGTACAACGACCTGGACCGTCCGGAAGGGGCTGCACCGTGGCGCACGGGAAGCCCGGGCCCTTCGGCCCGCGAGGATGCGGGGGATGTTGCCTCTTCCGGCACCGTGATTTGACAACGGGTAAGGAAGCGGGTTTTCCCTCGGGGCTCCGCACGCCCGGACGGCCCGACCCGGGCCGCCGCCGGGTGCGCTCCCGGGGGGTTGCGCCCATATCGCCTGCTGCATTCCTATCATCCTGGGAGGTTTTATGCTGAAGCACCACGCATCCCGACGACGACAGCGGATCCTTCTCTGCCTCGTCGTCCTGGCCGGCACGGCGGCCTTCCTCGCGGGGGACACGAACCCCGGCGACACCCCCCCTCTGCCGACCTCCTCGGGTCTGGCCACGTGGGAGGACGTGGGGGCTCTCTTCCCCATCCCCAACCCGACCGACGGGAACCTCAACCTCAACTACGTCCACTACGAGTCCGACGGCTGGTGGCACCACCACGACTACCCCGGGACGCCCGCCCTGGGGGGCGCCGCCTTCAACGCCCCCGCCGCCGTCACCGCCGGGCGGATCGTGGACCAGTCGAAGGACTACTACGTGACCGCCGTCTACTCGTCGTCGGGAACGGGTAATTTCGTCGAGGTGCGGCTCAACACCGGCGCCAAGGTCCATCTCGACGCCGGCAACGGCGCCCAGGCGCCCCGCCGTTACGGGGACCTTTGCCTGGCGGCCGGCGACGTGGACCGCCAGGTGGACCCCGACGGCACCAACCACGACGAGATCATAGTCCTGTACAACTACATCCAGGACGGCGTGGAAAAACTCCGCGTCACGGTGCTGGATTACCACCTCGCGACCCTGGTGACGACGGACGTGACCGCGCTGGGCCTGGTTTTCCTGGACGGCCCCAGCGCCGCCCTCGCCGCGGGGGACGTGAACGGCGACGGGGCCAAGGAAGTCCTCGTCGGTTTCCAGGCGTTCACCAACAACACCAACTACCCCAACATGATCGCCTTCCGTTACGAGAACGGTCACCTCGTCCCCGGCGCCACCGCCGTCTGGACCGAGATGAATTCCGACAAGCCCCTCCCCGTCTGCCTCACCGCCGGCGACCTGAGCGGGGACGGCATCGACGAGGTCGCTCTGGGCGCCATCAAGTCCATCACCGCCAGCCATTTCGTCCAGTACAAGGTGGTGGTCTACGGGTTGGATGCCAACCTGACCGCCTCGATCCACGCGTCGGTGTGGCCTCAGCAGTTCATCCCCTATCCGCCCGCCTTCACCCTGACCCCGGAGCAGTGTCGCCTGTCCATCGGGATCGGCTGGTTCGGGACCCCCAACCCGGACCAACCGCTCACCAAGCGCCAACTGGTCATCGCCAACCTCGGCATCAACCCGGACCACGACGACCAGACGAACGGCGGCAAGAACATGCTCCTCTGCCTCGAAGCCATCGACTTCGACGCGACCTGGGGTTACTACAACCACCCCAACATCATCAACCCCACCGAGGGCCACTACAAGTCCCCCCTGGACGACATCAAGGTGATCCCCGGTGATTTCAAGGGGACCCTCAACCCCGCCGGCCCCGCCATGGACCTCGGCCTCGTCCTGGTGCAGAATGCCGCCGCCGAGGGGGGGCGCAAGGTCCTCTTCTCCGTCTACACCGTCTGGAACGGGGACGGTGAAACCGGGGTGGGCTCCCCCTACTTCACCGACAGCGGCTTCGCGCCGCTGCCCGCCGCCTTCCCCCTGATCAGCGTGGGGAAGATGGATTGGGACGGGTCCTCCCTGGTCATCGGCCCCCCCACCCACATCGTGCTGCAGGACTACATCACGCCCAACTTCACCATCGAGGAACCGCCCAAGCACGTGGACTACGTCCCGACGAACCCGGACGCCGACCCCTCCGAGTGGGAGTGGGACACGGTCTACCTCAGCCGGGACCCCGAGTTCAAGGTCAAGTTCACCAAGAACGGGGAGTACTCCCAGAAGCACACCGGGCAGACCAAGTCAGAGGGCGGGATGGGCCTGAACGCGGGGCTCGGGGTCGACATCACGGCCAAGTTCAACCTCTTCTTCCTCATCAAGTGCACCCTCGACATGGACATCCAGGCGAAGATCGACTTCGCCTTCAAACGGGCCATCGACACCATGAACACCCACACGGAGACCTACAGCTACGACCTGGAGTACGCCACCGACTGCGACGACATGCTCCTGTACAAGACCCGCAACTACGACATCTGGCGCTACCCCGTCTACGGTTACAC
Source organism: Acidobacteriota bacterium (assembly GCA_018001935.1). NCBI lineage: Bacteria > Pseudomonadati > Acidobacteriota > Acidobacteriota bacterium. The sequence continues at coordinate 12,933 of JAGNHB010000023.1, read as the reverse complement.
GGCCCTCAACGACACCACGAACCAGGAGGCCCAGTCCTACTACGAGGTGGTCTACCCCCCGTCCAACCCCGAAACGGTCATCGTCGCCGGCCTGGGCTGCCCGGACTTCTACCAGCCCATCCACCAGAACGGCAACGTGCTCTCCTACCCGATGCCGTCCAACGACCTGTTCAAGGACTACCTGGGCGAGATCACCTACCCGGGCGCCCCCGGGCCCGTCAAGGACTTCCTGAACAAGACGGACGTGGTCATCGGGGTGGACGGCGGGTCCAAGGAGACCTCCGTCACCTGGCAGGACTCGGTGGGGAAGGATACCTCCAAGTCCTGGGAGGAGGACCTCAGCGGCGACATCGACTTCAAGCTCTCGGCGTCGGTCAAGGAAATCCTCTTCAGCAAGCAGACGGTCAACTTCAACCTGGGCCTGCAGGCGAACGGGAGTTGGTCGCAGATGGACACCGACGACAAGGAGTCGTCCCAGTCCCAGGGCCTCACCATCAGCGTCCCGTCCTTCCCGGGCATCGCGTCCAACGGCATGAGCTACAAGTTCAAGCCCTACGCCTACATCTCCAACTCCGGCAACACCAAGGTCCAGCACGCCGCCGTCATCGACGACTCGTCCGGCTCCTGGTGGAAGAAGGTCTACAACTGGGCCCCCGACCCGGGGCTCAACCTGCCGGCCCACTTCATGGCCGAGTACAACGAGTACATCGGCGAGTACGACACCTGGGTGCTCAACGACACCCTGTCGGGGAAGTGCATGCGGGGCTTCTTCGTGGAGACCACCCAGCCCAGCGACTCCACCGGCGACCCCATCACGGTGATGAAAGCCGGGATCACCGCCGGCACCGGGCTCACCCTCAGGGCCCGGGTCCACAACTTCAGTCTGATGCCGTGCCAGACCCCCTTCAACGTCAAGTTCGAGTACGTGGCCGTGAACGGGGCCGACCGAGAGGACCCGGGCGGCCGTCACCTCATCGGGTACGCCCAGGTCGATTCCATGCAGGCCCGGGGCATGCAGGAGGTCTCGGTCCAATGGGACACCACCGGGCTCGGGCCCACTCAGGTGAACGCCTCCACCAACTACCGGATCTGGGTCACCCTGGACATTCCCGACACCTTCGAGACGATCCACCCGCGGGGGTCCGTCTGTGACAACAAGGAAGGATTCTGGCCCTGGAGCGGCGGGATCGCCATCTGGCACCCCACGGCCCGGAAGGCGGCGGGCGTCTGGGACAACGAGGAACTCTTCGAACCGAAGATGGTCCTGGGGGTCCGCGAACCGGACGACACGATCCACTTCGGGTGGGGCGTCGTTCCGGAAGGCGAGTGGAGCCGGCTCGGCGTGCTGGTCAGCGCGGACGTCCCCGACCGGCGAAACCTGCAGGTGGTGTTCTACGACTGGGTCGTCCTGTCGGACAAACCCCAGAAGGCCATCGCCTGTCACCTGCTCAGCGGCGTTTCCTGGCACCCGGGGGAGCGGCGGCACCTGGCGCACGCCAACCACTACTGGCGCCCGCTGGACCACGGCCTCCACTTCATCCGCGCCGAGTTCCGGAACCCCTCCATCCCGGCGTCGGCCCTGGGGTTCCCGGCAGACGACCGCAACGCCAACCTCTTCGTCTGGGTCCCCGACCGGAGCGCCCGGAAGGACCTTGACCAGGTCGAGACCTGCGCCCTCGAGATCGAGAGCCGGCGGGACGAACTGGTGGCGCGCCTGGGCGAACCCCTGTACGAGCAGCTCCGGGAGTACATGGGGATCTTCCGGGAAGCGGCCCGGGACCGTCTCGACAAGGCCGTCCTGCGCCCTGACATCCTCGACTGACGGCCCGGACCCTCTTTCGGGCCCCTCCTTCAAAGGGACACCCGGTTTCCGCCGGGTGTCCCTTTTCCTTTTTCTTGAAGGATTTGGCGCCTTGGCGAGGACCATTCCGGACCCTCTCCCGCAACGGCGTCCGGCGCGCCAGGAAAGCGATCCGCTCCGGGTGCAGGCGGAAAACCTGTGATTCTTCCCGTCCAACCCACGATTTGTGGCACTGGCGCACCGAACCGTCCCGCAATATTCTGTATTCAGGACGTTGGGAGGTGCCCTATGCAACATGCGATCCTGATGCTGTCAACCGCGGCGCTGCTCATCGCCGTCGCCGGCAGACCGGCCGAAGGCGCCGTTTCCGCCCTGGAGCGGAAAGCCCTCACGGCCTTGTACAACAGTACCGCCGGCAACGGGTGGACGCACAAGGACGGCTGGAAGACCCCGCCGCTTCACACCGACGGCTTTGCCCTGCCCGGAACCGAAGGGTCGTGGTACGGGGTGACGGTGACGCTGGACCGGGTCACGAAAATCGATCTCTACCACAATCATCTCGTCGGCCCGATTCCGCGTGAAATCGGCAATCTCGTTTATATGAAGGAACTTCAACTAAATGTAAACCAGCTCTCCGGGGCCCTCCCGCCCGAGATCGGCAACCTGGTTCAGTTGACAGATTTGAGTATTGCGGGGAACCAGATTTCGGGGCCCCTCCCCGAAACGATCTGGAACCTCTTTAACCTCAAACAGTTGTCCGCCCAGAACAACCAGCTCACCGGCGGTCTTTCTTCGGCGGCAGGGAACCTGGCGTCCCTGCAGAGTATCGAACTCTGCAACAACCAGCTGTCCGGCAGCATCCCCGCGGAGCTCGGCAACCTCGTGGGCCTGGAAAGAATTGATTTGAGCTGGAACCAGTTCAGCGGTTCGATCCCCGCCACGCTCTTCGGCATTCCGGCCCTGAAATACCTTTATCTCCAAAGGAATGAGCTGACCGGCGGCATCCCCCTCCAGGCCTGGAACCGGCCTTCCCTGAGGACCCTCAATCTGCAATACAACCAGTTGGCGGGGACCCTGCCGGCCGAGGTGGGAAACGCCGTCGGGCTGGCGGTTTTGGATCTCGCCGGAAACCAGTTTTCCGGCAGTCTCCCGACCGAGCTCGGCGGCATCACCCAAATGACTTTGCTTTCTCTGAGCGACAACCTCTTCTCCGGCACGATCCCCCCGTCCCTCGGCCTCCTGACTGCCTTGTGGACGCTCGACCTGTCCGGCAACCAGCTCACCGGCAGCATCCCCTCCAGCTTGGGGAACCTGGCCGGCCTGAATCACCTGGTGCTCTCCGACAACCGGCTGTCCGGCGCTATCCCCGCCTCCCTAGGCAATATCCCGCTCCTGCTGACCCTCGATCTGGGCGGCAACCAACTGGAAGGGCAGGTGCCCGCGAGCCTGGGAAACCTGGGACACCTGTCGACCCTGAACCTCCGGAACAACGCGCTCGCCGGCCCCCTCCCGGCCGGTCTCACCGCCCTGACCCGGCTGCTCTCGTGCTGGATCGGCTACAACATGCTTTACACCTCCGACCCGGCCCTGCGCGACTTCCTGGCGGTGGAAGCCCCGGGCTGGGAAGCGACCCAGACCGTGCCCCCGACCGAGCTGGCCACGGAACCCCTCTCCCCCGTGTCCGCCCGGGTGTCGTGGACGCCGATCCTCTACACCGGCGACGCGGGTTCCTACCGCGTCTACGGAAGGACCAACCCCGGCGGCGCCCTGACCCTGCTCGGGTCGACCGCCGACAAGGCCGTCGACCACCTCGACCTCGCCGGGTTGACGCCCTCCACCACCTACTACCTGCGCGTCCAGACCCGCACCGAGGCCCACGGCGAGCAGCAGAACGTCCTGATGAGCCCCCAGAGCACCGAGGTGACGGTCCGCACCCCGGACTGCTTCGCCCCGGGGATCACCCAGCCGCCGCAGTCCCCGTTCATCCTGGCCGGCCAGGGCGTCACCCTTTCCGTCGGCACGTCGGGGACGGCGCCCCGCGCGTACCAATGGTACCGGGGCGGCACCGGCGACACGACCCACCCGGTCGGGGCGGATTCGAGCACCTACGCCACCGGCCCCCTGGCGGAAACAGCCCTGTTCTGGGTTCGGGTGACCAACGTCTGCGGTCAGGCGGATTCGGCAACGGCCACCGTCACCGTGTACGACGCGACCTTCGACGTCAACGACGACGGGTTCCTGGACGGCCTGGACGCGCAGGCCTTGGCCCAGCGCCTGGCGGGGAACCTCCAGTTCCTTCCCTGCGGTTCCAACTGCCCGGACCTCAACCACGACGGAGCGGTCGACATCCTGGACCTGCACCTGCTGGAGCGGGCCATCGAAAGTCTGTGAAGCTCCTTGCCCGGGGCGCTTCCCCGGACCTTGCGCCGGGCCCGGGCGCCGCGGGGCGAACTGCCGCGCCCGTCTGTCGGCCCCGCGTCGCGGGCGGGGTTCAGAAGGGGGTGGGGAAGTCGTAGTACCGGCACTCGAGGCCCAGGTCGGCGCGGACGCGCTCCATCACCGCGAGGACGCCGAAGGTCTCGGTGCGGTAGTGCCCGCCGAAGCAGAGGTTGACGCCGGCGGCCCGGGCCGGGTGGTAGGCCCCGTGGGACGTCTCCCCCGTCAGGAAGAAGTCGGCGCCGGCCTCGGCGGCCTCGGGGGCCATCTTCGCCCCCCCGCCGCTCACGATGGCGACCCGGTGGGCCCGGTCGGGGCCGAAGGGCAGGAGTTGCGCCTCGGGGGACACTCGCTCGCGAACCCGCTCCAGGAAGGCCTCCCGGGCCACCGGTTCCGCCAGACAACCGAGGACACCCACCCACTTGCCCCGATAAGGCCCGAAGGGCACCGTGTCTCCCAGTTCCAGCCGTCGGGCCATGCAGGCCCCGTGACCGAGTTCGGGGTGCACGTCCAGGGGGAGGTGGGCCACGTAGAGCGACAGGTCGTGGCGGAAGAGGGGTTGTAAAAAGGCCCGGGCCACGCCGCGGACGTAGCGGAGCGAGCCCCAGATCGCCCCGTGGTGGACGAAGAGGAGGTCGGCCCCGTCGGCCGCGGCGATCTCGGCGAACTCGGGGGAATAGTCCACGGCGAAGGCGACGCGGCGAACGCCGGCGCGCCCTTCCACCTGCAGGCCGTTGGGGGACTCGTCCTCGATGGAGTGAGTGTCCAGGAGTTCGTCGAGGCAGCGGACCAGGGCTTTCAGTTCCATGGGGACACCTCACTCGAAAAGGCGTTTCTGGACGTAGGGCGCGGGAGCGAGGGCCGGCTTGGATCGGCCCGCCAAATCGATCTCCTTGCGCTCCAGTTTACGGAGGATCTCCGTGGCCCGCTGGGTCACCTCCCGGGGCATCCCCGCCAGCCGGGCCACCTCGATGCCGTAGCTGCGGGCGCCGCGACCCGCCACGACCTTGCGGAGAAAAACGATCTCGTCGACACCCTCCCGCACCGTTACGCAGTAATTCTTCACGTTGGGGTAGAGGTCGTCGAGGCGGGTCAACTCGTGGTAGTGGGTGGCGAAGAGGGTCCGGGCGTTGCGGCCTTCGGTGACGAGAAGGAACTCCGCCACGCTCCAGGCGATGGAGAGGCCGTCGAACGTGGCCGTCCCGCGCCCGACCTCGTCCAGCAGCACCAGGCTGCGGGGCGTGCAGGTGTTGAGGATGTTGGCCGTTTCGATCATCTCCACCATGAAGGTGGACCGCCCCTGGGCCAGATTGTCGGAGGCCCCGACCCGGGTGAAGACCTGGTCGACGATCCCCACCCGGGCGGCGTCCGCGGGGACGAAGGACCCCATCTGCGCCAGGATGACGATGAGGGCCGCCTGACGCAGGTAAGTGCTCTTCCCGCCCATGTTGGGGCCGGTGAGGACGACGAGCTGGTTTTCCTCCCCGTCCAGAAGGCAGTCGTTGGGGATGAAGCTCTCTTCGGTCCGTTCCACCACGGGGTGTCGTCCGTTGCGCACCTCGAGAACCAGCGACGCGTCCACATCGGGGCGGGCGTACCGGTTGCGCACGGCCGCTTCCGCCAGTGCCGCCAGGACGTCCACCGCGGCGGCGACCCGCGCCGAGGCCAGCACCCGGCGGGACTGCTCGGCGACCGACCGCCGGGCTTCCTGGAAGATCTCCCGCTCCAGGGTCACCATACGTTCCTCGGCGTGGAGCACTTTCTCCTCGAGTTCCTTCAACTCGGGGGTGACGTAACGCTCGGCGTTCACCAGGGTCTGCTTGCGGATGTAGTCCTCGGGAACCAGGTGGGCGTTGGCCCGGGTGACCTCCAAAAAATACCCGAACACCCGGTTGTACCCGATCTTGAGGGAGCTGATGCCCGTCCGTTCCCGCTCTCTCGCCTCGATCCCGGCGATCAGGGACTTCCCGCCGTGGGCCAGGGCCCGCAGTTCGTCCAGATCGGCGCGGTATCCGTCGCGGATGAGCCCGCCCTCGTTGATGGTCGCGGGCGGGTCCTCGTGGAGGGTCCGCTCCAGCAGTTCCCACAAGTCCTCCGCCGGGTCGAAGCGGAGGGACAGCTCCCGGAACAGGGGGGCGTCCAGGCCCCCCAGCAGGGCGTTCAACTCGGGGAACCGCCCCAGGGAAACCTTTAGCGCCAGGAGCTCCCGCGGCCGCACGGTGCCGAGGGTCACCTTGCCCATCAGCCTTTCCACGTCGAGGATCCCGGAGAGGCAGCGCCGAAGGGTGTCCCGGGCCCGGAAGGAGCCGAACAACTCCCCCACCGCCCCGTGGCGGCGGTGGATCTCCTCGAGGTCCAGCAGGGGCCGCAGGATCCAGGACTTGAGGAGCCGCCCCCCCATCCCCGTGACCGTGTGGTCCAGGACCGAGAGGAGGGTGTGCTTGCGTCCCCCGCCGCCCGCGGTGATCAGCTCGAGGTTTGCGATGCTCTCGGCGTCCAGCCGGAGAAAGTCGGTGGACTCGAAGTAACGGATGCCGTCCAGGTTCTCCAGGTTGAGCAGGTTGCCGTCCCGGGCGTAGTGGACCACTGCGCCGGCCGCCGCCTCCGCGAGGTCCCGGCCTTCGAGCCCGAAGCCCGCCAGGCTGGAGGTCTTCAGCACCTCCAGAAGTCTCGCGCGGGCGGTGTCGGGCCGGAAAGCCTCCTCCTCCAGTTCGGTGCGGACCGTGTCCTCCAACAGGACCTTCATGGTCCGGTCGGCGAAGAGGGGCGCGTTGGAGGGGGGGTAGAGGATCTCCGCCGGCTGGAAGTGGTTGACTTCCGCGGCCAGGCGGGCACCGGGTTCCTCGCCCCGGTACTGGGTCACGAAGAAATCCCCCGTGCTCACGTCCAGGAAGGCGGCCCCGAATCCGTCGCCCCGCTGGACCACCCCGGCGAGGAAGTTGTTGGTCCGGGGGTCCAGCATCGCGTCCTCGGTGACGGTCCCGGGCGTCACCACGCGGGAGACCTCGCGCCGGACCAGATGCCCCGGCCGGGGGTCCTCCGTCTGCTCGCACACGACCACCTTGTAGCCCTTTCGGACCAGTTTGGTCAGGTAACCCTCGAGGGCATGGTGGGGGACGCCGCACATGGGGATGGGCTCGCCGCCCCGGTCCCGGTTTCGCGAGGTGAGGGTGATTTCCATCTCGCGGGACGCGGTCACGGCATCGTCGAAGAACATCTCGTAGAAATCCCCCAGGCGGAAGAAGACCAGCTTGCCCGGGAAGCGGCGTTTCACTTCCTGGTACTGCCGCATCATGGGGGTGGCGTGATCGTTCATGTCGACTCCCCGGCGGGACCGCGCTAGCGGGTTTCCCCCTCGAGGGGCTTGACCTGGGTTTCGGGGTTGTAGTCGGCCCGGAATTCCGGGGAGACGTTGATGTAGGCGTCCTCCCGGAGTTCCTTGACGTAAGTCTCGATGACCGGCCCCACCTTCACCCGGAAAATGTCGTCCTCGATCTGGTCCTTGACCTCGTCGAAAGGCTTGAGCTGGGAGGGGGTCAGGGCGGTGACGCGAACCACGACCATCCCGTAGTCCGTCTCCAGGGGGCCGGCGGTCTGACCGGGACCGAGCCCGGTGATCGCCTTGCCGATGGTGGCGGAGAGGGCATTGGTGGCAAAAGAACCGATCTTGCCGCCTTGCGCGGCGGTCGGACCTTCGGACAGCGCCTTGGCGACCTCCTCGAAAGCCTCGCCACCCTTCAGGCGGGTCTCGACCTCGGCCGCCTTCGCCTTGAGTTGATCCCGGGTCTTGTCCTTGGAGTAGATCACGATCTCCTGGAGTTCGACCTTTGCGGGAAGGGCGAATTCGTTCGCGTGCTCCTTGTAGTATTTCTCGAGTTCATCCTTCATGACCTTCACCCGCTGGCGCACGATGGCGCCCCGCATCCGGTTCAGAAGGATCTGTTTCTTAAGGCCCTCGAAGTACTGGCTGTAGGTGATGCCCTGCTTGCTCATCTCCTGCTTGAGCGCCTCCAGGTTGGGGATCCGCTCGCGCTTCATCATGTCCTCGACGAACTGCCGGGCCTCCAGGTCGAGGTCCGTGCTGAACCCGTATTCCTTCGCCTTCTCGAGGAGGAGGATCTCGTTGATCATGTTGGGCAGGATCTGGCCGAGGGCCTCGGCGTAACGCCGCGTCAGCTCCTGCCCGGTGAACTGGGACCGCATCATCTGGTAAACCATGTTCTTCTCGCGGGTGTACTCGGAGAGGGTGATGATCTCTCCGTTGACCTGGGCGACGATCTGTTCGAGCACTTCCGCACGGGCGGATATGGCGGCGCCGGCCACGAGGGCGGCGAGGAGGGCCAGGCGGACGATCTTCTCAGTGGGCATCGAATTCCTCCACGGTGATTTTCGGTGAGAGCAGGTTCCGGTCCGGGCGGAAATCCAGGGATCTCGTGAAAAGGACCGGACGATATTTCTCGAAAAGTGCGTTCCGAAGCTCGTCGGCCAGTTGTCGTTCCTTTTCCTGCCGCAGCGTCGACCGGATCCGTTCCCGGACTTCCGGGTACCGGGCGGCGTGTGCATGGACGACCTCCTCGAGGTAGAAGATGTGATGGCCGTACTGAGTGTTGACCACCCCCGACAAGGCGCCCGGACGCAAGGTGCGGATGACTCGCTCGAACTCGGAAGGCAGGTCTCCCGGGTGGAAGGTTCCCATGTCCCCGCCGGCTTCCCGGGACGGGGAGAGGGAAAACTGCCTCGCGTAGTGCGCGAAGCGGCCTTTCCCCCCCTCGACCAACTCCTGGAACAGCTGCCGGGCCAGCGCGGGGTCGTCCACCAGGATCTCCCGGACGTGCCACCCGACGGGCAGATCGAAATCCCCCCGCCGCGCGTTGTAATACGCCTGCATCTCCTCCTCGGTGACTTCCGGCACCCGGATGTCCCGGGACCGCTGCAGAGCGAGCAGGAGCAGTTCGTCCTCCGGCAGGCCGTCCGCCTCCTCGCCTTTCAGCCCCAGTCCCCGGGCCAGGTTCGCCCGGTCCGCATCGGTGATCCGGACCCCTTCGGTGCTCGCTGCAACCCGGCACAAACGGCTCAGGACAAAGTGGTTCAGAAGCTCCGTACGTTCCGCGGGGCCGGCCAGGCCCGTGATCCCGAGGCGCCGTTCCACATTGCTCCGGAAACTCAGGAAATCGGCAAGGGTGGAGATGTTGTCACCCACCCGCAAGACCACGGGGGACGTCGCCGCGCCGCCCTTGCCCCGCCGCTCGGGCCCGCTTCCCGGGCCGGTTCCGCAGGCGCTCGACAGTGCAACCATCGACAGGACGAAGCAGGCGTGTTTCAACGGTCTCAACCCTGGCTGCATGACTTCGCCTCGATCACGGCGGTTCTCCCGAAGGGGCCGGGAGAAGCGTTCGTCCGACGCCCTTCGTCCCAAGGGCCCGGCTTTGAAAACCGGCTTGCGAGCATATCATGATCGCGTCGGTCGGGCAAATCTTTTCACATTTGTTTTTCCGACTTGACGCTTTCCCCATTTCAAGTAAAATGGCGTTTCGAACCGGCTGTGCCATGACGATTGAACGCTTCGGACAGGCATGAAAAAAGAGAGACTGTTCACGATCATCATTGTTCCGCGCGACTCCCGCCGAATGCGGCAGTTCCGGGTGTCTCCCCGCATCCTGTACCTTTTTGCGTCCGTGGCCCTGGCTTTCGTTGTCGTTGGCCTCTTCGCCACTTTCCGCTATTTCACGGCCATTTCCCGGCTCGACGGCTACGAGCGCACGGTGGAGACCCTCGGGAAACTGCGGGAGGAGAACGTCCGCTTCCGTGCGGAGACGGAGGGCCTGACGGAGAAACTCGCCTACATGGAAACCATGACCCGAACCATCAGCCACCTGGCGGGAATCGACATGGGGAACCCGGTTTCCACCAGCGGCGGCATGGGCGGAATCGGCGGAAGGGCGCTGCAGGGGCTCGGGCTCAACGGCCCCGAGCGGCTCCCCGATCTGAGGCGGCGGATGAAGGAACTCGAGAGTTCCCTCGTTCGCATGAAGAACGAGACTCTGGAGCGGAGCCTGTTCCTCTCCTCCATCCCCAGCGAGTGGCCGGTCCGGGGTTACATCAGTTCCTGGTTCGGCGGCCGGCCGGACCCCTTCTCCGGCGCCCCTGATTTCCATGCCGGGCTCGACATCGCGGCCCCTTCCGGGGCCCGGGTCGTCGCGGCCGCCGACGGAACGGTCCTCTTTGCCGGCGCCCAGTCGGGCTATGGCTACACCGTGATCCTGTGGCACCGTTACGGGATCACCAGCCGGTACGCGCACCTCTCCGCCATCGAGGCCCGGACCGGGCAGAGCCTGAAGAAAGGCGACAGCGTGGGCTACGTGGGGAGTACCGGCCGCTCCACCGGGCCCCACCTTCACTACGAGGTCCACCTGAACGGCAAGCCTGTCAACCCGATCCTCTTCCTCAACCGGGGGAACCCATCCTGAACACGAGCCCGGACACGGTATCATCGACCCGTTTCCTTGACGGGAAGATCCGCGTTCGCCAGCCCGGCCGCGGTTATCGCTTCGCCCTCGACGCTCCCCTCCTGGCGGACTTCGTCCAGTGCCGGCCGGAGGACGACCTCCTGGAGATCGGGACCGGGTGCGGGATCATCCCGCTGATCCTGTTCCATCGGAAACCGTTCCGCCACCTGTGGGCCGTCGAGATCCAGGCGGAGTTGGCCGCGCTGGCTGCGGAAAACGTCGTCGAAAACGGCGCGGCGGGCCGGGTCACGGTGATTCAAGGCGACGTGCGGGACCTTGCGTCGCCTCCGCTCCCCGCGCAAGTGAATATCGTCTTCTCGAACCCTCCGTTCAGGGCCGTGGGGAGCGGCCGGCTGAACCCCGACCCGCAGCGGGCCGCGGCACGGCACGAGCTCACCCTCGACCTGGGCGCCCTTTTTGACGCCGCCCGGCGGTTTCTCGCGGATTCGGGACGGCTTTTCCTGGTCCACCTCGCAGAGCGTGAGAAGGAGGTTCGCAAGATAGCAACCTCCCGTGGTTTTGCCTTGGAAACCTTCCGACGGGTCTTCCCCTTCCCGGAATCTGCCCGGGCGAAACAGGTTCTCATGGCCTTCACACCCGGTCCCGTGGGTGAAGCCGTAGAGCTCCCCTCCCTCGTGGTCCACGCCGGAAGGGGGGTGTATTCCGCAGCGTTCGGTCGGATCATCGGAATAACGGCTGATACCGGGGAAGGAGAACAGGACACTCAATAGAAGCAGGATTGGCAGGATTAGGACACTCGTTCCTTGTGAATGGTGAGTGTCCTCTTTCCTGTGCTTGATCATGAATTCAGAGGAAAGGAGTTCGACATGGCAAGGACAATGACGGGAATCTGTCTTGTGGTACTCGGGATGCTGATGTGCTTTGAAGGGTGCGGTGGGGGCAATAAGGTCTCAGAGTCCGGCGGAGCCGTGACAGCCACCGACGGCCCGAGGGGTACAGGGCCTGAAAGCCTGGCATTGGTGGATCCTGCCGTGCTGGTCACGAAGGCGGACGCCGAAGCCGCCCTGGGCGCGTCGGTCAAGGATCCCGAGGTCGTCACCAACCCCATGGGCCAGAAGATCCTGACCTACACCGCCGTGACCGAGGGGCGCCAGGCCGGTCAGGTCCAGGTCTCCGTGAACCAGACCGTCGCCATGCCGGAGAAGATGCGCCGCAATGGCCAATCGGCTCCAAAGCTGTTCGACGACTCGGCCAGCCTTCTGGGCGAGGTCAAACCGGTGCCGAATCTTGGAGAAAAGGCCTTTTGGGGAGGCACGGGTCTCCGGGCCGGTGCGGGGCTTCATGTGCTCAAGGGCGAGGTCTATTTCACCGTTGGTGTGAGCCTGGGAAGTGAGGAGGCCGATTTTACGGCATCCGAAAAACTGGCCCGCCAGGCGCTCGAACGGCTTAAATGAAAAGACCATCCGGAACGGACTCTTCGCGGAAAAGGGGATAATTGCCCCTGCCCGCTCCAGGGCCCATTCACGGATCTCTCCTATGCCCGGGCGGGGAGGAAGAGCCGGCGGCAGGCGGCGACGCCCTGGAACCACTTGAGGCCGGCGGCGCGGGCCAGCTCCGCGAGGCGGCCGGCGCAGCCCACCACCCGGCGGAAGCGGCGCTCGTAGCCCTGAACCGACGCCAGCCACTCCGACGCGTCCAGCGACAGCCGCTCCAGGATCGGCGCCAGCTCCGCCGGGATCGCCCCCGCCTTGTCCGGGCGCACCACGCGGCCCACCGCGTCCAGCACCCGGTAGTACTCCGCCGCCGTCAGCGTGGCGAAGACCCCCTTGCGGTCGCCCGTGCCGTTCAGCGGTGCCAGCCACGACGCCCGCGCCTGCGCCCGCGCCGCCTCAGCCACGGCCGCCGCCAGCACCTCCGGGGGGATCCCCGCCGCTTCCGCCGCCGCCTGAACCTCCGGCGGGATCCCTTCCGCTTCCGCCGTTGCCAGCACCGCCGGCGGGATCCCTGCCGTCCCCGGGGCTTGTGTCGGTTCCACCGGCATCTGCGGCGGGATCCCGGCTACTGCCGGGGTTCCCGGCGTTTCCGCCGCCGGCATCCCCGACTGGACCCCTGACGGTTCCACGGTCGCCGTCAGCAACCCAGAGGAACTCCTTGCCGTTTCCGCCGTCGCCGCCAGTTCTCCCGGCGAGATTTCCGCCACTTCCGCGGTTGCCGCCGGCACCTCCGCCG
>JAGNHB010000022.1 GCA_018001935.1 Acidobacteriota bacterium | reverse complement strand
CCGTCGCCCCCTCGCCCCGTGCCGCCGCCCCCTCGCCCCGCGTCACCGCCCCCTCGACCCGCCCCGCCGGCCCCCCTTGCCTCGCCCGGCTGCCCTCTCTGTCCTTTAAGTCCTTTAGGTCGTTTTGGTCCTTTGGTCCTTTCCTTCCTCTTTTTCTCCGCCCTGCGAGAAGCTCTTTCGGATTGATTGTTCGCGACCCGGAATTCTGGTAAAATGCCTTTCTGAATGCAACCTGCAGCCAACCTGAGAGACGGAGGTAATTCATGGAAAAGAAGTTGCTGTCGGGCGACGAAGCCATCGCCCGGGGCGCGTGGGAGGCCGGTGTCCGTGTCGGGGCCGCTTACCCCGGCACGCCGAGCACGGAGATCCTCGAGAACCTGTCCCACTACCCCGAGATTCAGTCCCAGTGGTCGCCCAACGAGAAGGTGGCCTTCGAGGTGGCCGCGGGGTCGTCCATCGGCGGCGCCCGGACCCTGGCCGCCATGAAGCACGTGGGGGTCAACGTCGCGGCGGACCCCCTCATGACCTTCGCCTACACGGGGGTGAACGGCGGGTTCATCCTGGTTTCGGCGGATGACCCCGGCATGCACTCGTCCCAGAACGAGCAGGACAACCGGCAGTTCGCCCGCTTCGCCAAGATCCCCATGCTGGAGCCCTCCGACTCGCAGGAGTGCAAGGACTTCGTCCGCGAGGGGCTCGATCTCAGCGAGCGTTTCGACACCCCGGTCCTCCTGCGGATCACCACCCGCGTCGCCCACGCCAAGAGCATTGTGAACGTGGCGGGGCGAACCGAGGCCCCGCTCCGGAACGCCGAGAAGGTGGACCGCCAGAAGTTCGTCATGCTCCCTTCCCACGCCCGCCAGCGCCGCGTGGTGATGGCGAGCCGGGAGAAGGAGCTGCGCACCTTCGCCGAGGCCACGCCCCTCAACCGGCTCGAGTCGGGGGACCCCTCCGTGGGCGTCATCACCTCGGGCGTCTGCTACCCCTACGTCAAGGAGGTCCTGCCGGAGGCCAGCATCCTGAAACTGGGCCTCACGTGGCCGTTGCCGAAAAAGAAGATCCGTGAGTTCTCCGTCTCCGTCCAGCGCGTGTTCGTGGTGGAGGAACTGGACGCCTACCTGGAGGAGCAGATCCGCGCCATGGGCATCCCGGTGGAAGGCAAGCTGTTCTTCCCCGAGATCGGGGAGTTCACGCCGGAGATCGTCCGGGGCGGTTTCGCCCGGGCCGGCGTGGTCGCCCTCCCCGAGCGCCGGGTTCTGCCGGACGTGGGCGAGATGACCCCCCGCCCGCCGGCCATGTGCCCCGGCTGCCCCCACCTGGGCGTCTACCTCGCCCTCGGCAAGCTCCGCGGCGCCACGGTGACCGGCGACATCGGCTGCTACACCCTCGGCGCTATCCCGCCCGTGAGCATCATGGACACCTGCATCTGCATGGGCGCCTCCATCTCCGCCGCCATCGGCATGGCCAAGGCCCGGGGCACGGGCAGGAACCTCGTGGCCATCATCGGCGACTCCACCTTCCTCCACTCCGGGATCACCAGCCTCCTGGACGCGGTCTACAACCAGAGCGGGATCACCGTGGTCATCAGCGACAACCGGATCACCGCCATGACCGGGGGCCAGCAGCACCCGGCCACGGGCTTCACCCTCATGGGGCAGCCCACCACGGCGGTGGACCTGGAGGCCATCTGCCGCGCCGTCGGCGTCGAGCACGTTTTCCGGGCGGACCCGACCAAGCACAAACCCTTCTTCGAACTCCTCAAGCGCGAGGCGGAGGCGGACCACCTCTCCGTCATCATCACCAACCAGCCCTGCGTCCTCTACCCGAAGAAGGTCGCGCGCCCGAAGTACCGGGTGGTGCCGGACGTGTGCATCGGGTGCGGCCAGTGCCGGAAGTCGGCCTGCCCGGCCCTGTCGGCCTCGGTGGAGAAAACCGCCAAGGGGATGGCGAAGACCGCGCTCAATGCAGGCTTGTGCACCGGGTGCGCCCTCTGCGTGTCCGTTTGCCCCGTGAACGCCATCCAACCCCTCGAGAAAGGAGAGTGAGCCATGAACAACGGCATCCGTAACATCCTGCTGGTGGGTGTCGGGGGACAGGGCATCATCCTGGCCAGCGAGGTGATCACCGAGTTGGCCATGCGCGCCGGTCTCGACGCCAAGAAGAGCGAGGTCCACGGCATGAGCCAGCGGGGGGGCGTGGTGAGTTCGCACGTCCGCTTCGGCCCGAAGGTCCACTCGCCGCTGATCGAAGAGGGGCAGGCGAATATCCTGTGCGCCTTCGAGATCCTGGAGACGCTCCGCTGGCTGCACCACATCCGGCCGGACGGGATCGTTCTCGCCAACACCCAGCGAATCGTCCCGCCCATCGCGACCTCGGGCCAGGCCCACTACCCCGATGACCCTGCGGGGACGCTCCAGTCCCTCTTCCCCGGCGCCGTGCTGGTGCCCGCGGCCGAGATCGCCCGGGAACTGGGGAACGAGCGGCTGGTCAACACCATCGTCATGGGGCGCCTTTCCCGGGAACTGGATTTCCCGGCGGGACTCTGGCAGGAAGTCCTGGCGGAGTTCGTGCCCCCCAAGGCCAAGGAGCTCAACCGCCAGGCCTTCGAACGGGGTCGGAACCTCTAGCGAAAGCGCACCGCGCGGGTTGGCCGTCGTTCCGTCCCCGGGTCGCCGGCGCGGCGCGCCCCCCGGACTGTCCCTGCGAGAGGGCACTCACCCCCCGGTTCGCCACCCGTCCCCGCGTGGGCACCGATGGGGTGCCCGCCGCCCGAACCCGCCCGGATGGGCGGACCTGGCCCCACCGTTGCACGATTCCCCCGCTTCAAGGCGATCCGGCTTGGAGCCGACGCCCGGGTCACCTGTTTGACTGCAAAAGGGCGGGAGAAACGAACCCTCGACCGGTGATTTGTCTCCCTACTTCGGTGATTTTTCCCAGCTGCGTTTTGATTTAACTCCCATAAGATGAGAGCAGAATAAGGATGGATCCCCAGTTGGCGGGGGCGCAGAGGCCGCCTGCCCCGTTGGGCCGACGGGTCTGAAAACCAATTTGAAGGAGGGAGCGATGAAACCTGCCGGGACACTCATGAAACGTCCGGTCATCCTGGTGCTTGCGGCCATCCTGGCGTCGTGGGCGGCTGCCGCCCCGGCGGCCGGTCCCCGGCCCTGGACCGTGATGGTTCTCCATGCCGGCCCTTCGGCCGCCGACCCCGCGATCGACGGATTTTTCCGGGAACTCTCCGAGGGGGCCTCCGACGAGGTGAATGTCCTTCTGGCCACCAACTACCCGGTTCGGGCCGACCAGCCGGATTTCAAGGGCTACTACCACCTCGTCGGGGGTGAACCGGCGCGTTTCGAGACGGCCCAGGCCGTCCCCGCCCTCGACCCGGCGACCCCGGAGGCACTGTCGGCCTTCCTGGAATACGCCCGGGCGAACCGGCCGGCGGAACGTTACGCCCTGGTCCTGGCGGACCACGGCGCCTCCCCGGGTGCGGGGAATCTCCTTGACGGCGTCCTGCACGACGTTCAATCGGGGAAGGTGCTTCACCTGGCGGACGGGACGGGGCTCGTCCCGGTGCTCGACCAGTGGCGTCTGGCGTCCGGTTGCCCGCTGGACCTCCTCTGCCTGGCCGGCCCCGGCCGGTTGCACTGGGAAAACGCCCTGGCCCTCGGGGATCGCGCCCTCCGGTTGACGGGCCTCGAGGACCCGGCGTCCGGCACCTTGCCCGGCCTGGGGGCCTGGCTCTCCCAGATTGCCGTCGATCACCTCGATCGCGACCAGGCCGCCGTGCGGCTGGCCCAAATCGCCTCGAACGAGGGGGCGAAGGGTGCCACCGCCCTCGACCTGCAGGCCTTCCCCCCCCTGGGGAGCGGCATCCACACCCTCGCCATGAAATTGCTCCTGGTGCGGGCCGGCGGTCAAGCGGACGCCCTCGGGGGCCTCCGGGCGTCACTCCCGACGCTGGCGTCAACGGACGGCCTCGAGTTCACCGATCTCGGCCGGCTCCTGGACCAACTCGTCACCGGGGGCTGCGGCGCACCCGCCGCCCAGACGGCCCAGTCTTTGAAATCCCTCTGGGCGGGGGCCGTCCTGGCCCATTTCCCGGACCCTGGTTCACCCAGCACCACGGGCCTCGCCATCTACTACCCCGCGGCCCCTTCCGACTACAAGACCCTCTACGACGGCACGGTGGCCGCCGCCACCACCATCTGGGACAGCTTCGTCAAGGGGCTCTCCCTGCTGGAGCCCGGTGACCACCTTCTCATGAGTTCCACCAACGGTGTGAACCTCAAGCTCGGCGACGAGGACCCGGTCCTGGTGGACGCGGTGGTCCAGGCCCTGGACGCCGAGGCCGACGAGATCCGCTTCGGCGGCTCGATCACCTTCGGCACCACCGGCTCCCTTTCGTTCTCCGGCCTGGCCCTCCGGCTCTCGACGCTCGTCGATTCCGGTTCCGTGCAGGTGGTCCGACACCCGGTCGTGACGGGGTGCATCCCCTCCGCGGCCCTGGGACCCTTTACGGTGGAGAATGTCACGGCGACCTGGGACGGCAAGGGGTTCCATCTCTGGGGGGCGCTCCGGGTCGACAACCTGGCCCTGGCGGGGACTTCCGTGGGGTTGAACGCCACCCTCGCCCTGACGGTGGGTGCGGACGGTTCCGTGAAGCTCGGCGCCCTCCAACTCGAAGACGTCACCGTGTCCAAGGGCGCGTTCCTCCTCACCGGCAGCGGGTCGATCGAGCCGGACCCCTACCGGGTCCGGTTCTCCGGGCAGGCCCAGTTCGGGGCCCCGGTGGAGGCGTCCCTGTCGGTCACGGACTTCGTGGCGACCCTGGACGGCCAGGTGCTCAGCTACGGAACAACCCAGTTCACGGCCGGCAACCTCTCGTGGGGTCACCTCGCGGTGTCGGGTGTGACGGTTTCCTGGAATGGCCAGGAGATCGCCTTCGGCGGGACCCTGTCCATCAGCGGTGTGAGCTTTCTCGGGGCCGCCGCGGGCTTCTCCGGGACGGTCACCGGCGCCTTCGGCCTGGCGTCCGGCACCCCGGCCCTGACCCGGCTGGAGGCGCCCGCGATCACGGCCGGCGTGGGCGACGTCAGCCTGAGCGGCAGCGCCCTCTTTCAGAACACGCCCGACCGCCTGTCCATCAGCGGGACCCTCTCGGCGGGCAGCGTCGGGACCTTTACCCTCGCCGGCCTGGAAGTGGGCCTCGACGGGACGATCCACAGCGCCGGCACCCTGACCTGGACGGGGCAGGAGATCCACCTCCGGGCCCTGACCCTCTCCAACCTCCAGGTGTCCCTGGACAGCCAGTGGATCGCCCTGAGCGGGACGTTCCGGGTCGGGGGCGTCCCCATCTTCGGAAAGACCTGGGCCATCGAGGGACACGGCGGGATCCGGCTCGGGATCCGCAGCGGCAAGCTCGACATCACCGGCTTCGATATCGACTCGGTGACGGTTTCGGACGGCAGCCAGGGGAAAGCGGTCCTCAATGCCGGCCTGTTCAACGGCGCCGTCACCTGGGACGAGGCGACCCGGTGCCTGGTCATCAACGGCCCCTTCCAGATCCCCAACCTGGGCACCCTCACCGTGACCGGCTTCATGCTCCAGTTGGACGGTACGGTGGTGCAGTACGGCTCCTGGGACTTCACGGGCGACGAGCTGGTTCTCGGCGGCCTGACCATCCTCAACCCCCAGGTCATCGTCTCCAACACCTGGTTCGGGGTTTACGGCACCGCGCAGATCGACAACCTGAACCTCCTGGGGAACTCCTTCCAACTCAAGGGTACCGTCAACCTGACCGCTTCCCTCGCCGGCGGTTCGCCTTCCATCACCACGCTCGCGCTGACCGGCGTCACCCTGGCGGGCCCGGGGATGACCTTCACGGGGTCCGCGGCCTGGGACGGGGCGGCCCAGACCCTGACCCTCACCGGCGGGGCGACATTCAACAGCCTCGGGACCTTCTCCGTGTCCGGCTTCAAGATCAAGCCGGACGGCACCGTCGTCAGCTACGGGACGTGGAGCTACCAGTCGGCCATCCTGACCCTGGGCGGACTGAAGGTCCTCAATCCCCAGGTCACCGTGTCCGACCAGGGCCTCAGCGCCCAGGGGACCCTCTCCCTTCCCAACGTGAGCCTCCTGGGCGCCGCCTGGACCTTCAACGGGGCGGTCAGCCTGACGGCGAGCTTCACCGGCGGGACCTGCACGCTGACCTCCCTGAGCGTCAACGGCATCTCCGCTACCTACGGGAACCTGAGTTTCACGGGCGGCGCCGCCTACTCCGCCGGCAACCCCGGCACGCTGACGCTGAACGGGACCCTCCAGACCCCCAGCTACGGGAATTTCCAGGTCAGCAACCTGGTGATCAACACCAACGGCCAGGTGGTCAGCTGCGGGACCATCAGCTACAACGCCCCCCAAATCAATCTCTCCGGGGCGACCCTCTCCAACCTTGCCATCACCCTCACCGGCAGCGGGTTGACCGTCGGCGGGACCCTGTCCGTGGGGAACATCGGCATCGCGGGCGGCGCCTGTTCCTTCTCCACGACCGCCACCGCCAGCTTCAGTGTTTCGTCGGGCACCCTCAAGCTCGTCTCACTCGCCGTGTCCGACGTCTCCTTCGGCGGGAACGGGTTCAGCTTCACCGGGTCCCTGTCCTGGAACGGGGTTACCCAACGCCTCCTCTTCTCGGGGAACTTCAGCTTCTCCGACCTGTTCTCCGGAAGCGTCACCGGCCTCGAGATGGGGCTGGACGGGACCGTCTACACGTTCGGCTCCCTGGCCGCCTCCGTCTCCCAGGTCACCGTCAACGGCTTCACGCTGCAGAACTTCTCCCTCCTGCTGACGTCCCAGCAGCTGACCCTCAAGGCGGCGGTGTCGGCCTCGGGGATCCCGCTCGCCGGCGGGTCGCTCTCCTTCTCCGCCCAGGCCACGGCCGTTTTCAAGGTGACGACCTCCGGGCTCGGCTTCCAGAGCCTGAGCATCGACCAGGTGAATTTCCAGTCCGCGTTCTTCTCCCTGTCCGGGGGCGTGACCATCCTGTCCTCGCCCACCCGGCTGAAGATGAACGGGACGATCACCATCCCCGGCTACGGGAGCCTGGCGGTCACCGGCCTGGAGATCGGCCTGGACGGCAAGGTCTACAGTTACGGGTCGGTGGCCTGCACGCTGCCCTCCCTGACCATCGGCGGGTTCACCCTCTCGAACCTGACGGTGGGCTGGAACGGGACGGCCCTTTCCATCGGCGGGTCGATCGGGATCGGCAACATCCCCATCGGCGGTTCCAAGGCGTCCTTCTCCCTGGGCGGGACGGCCTCCTTCACGTACCAGACGTCGAGCGGGTGGAGCCTCGCTTCGTTCAATAACCTCACGCTCAGCGGGGGTGTCGGGAACTTCACCGTCACGGGCACCGGAACGGTGATCCCCGCCCTCTCCTGCGTGGAGATCACCGGCAAGTTCACCTTCGGCAGCTACGGGGCGCTGACCGTGTCCGGCCTGAGGGTGCGCCAGAACGGTTCCATCCTGTCCTACGGCCAGGTTGCGGGGAACCTCTCCAACCTGAAGGTCGGGGCCGTCACCTTCTCCAACATCACCGCCGGCCTGAGCGGTTCGCAGGCGTCCGTCTCCGGCACCGTGGCCCTCGACACGACGAGCGTTGACCTCTCCGCCTCCGGCCAGGTTTCGCTGACCATCGCGAACGGGGCGGTGAAGGTCAACACCTTCAACCTCACCGGCCTCTCCGGCAGTTTCAACGGCTTCTCCTTCAGCGGGAGCGCCGTGTACCTGAGCGCGTCCGGGGCCTTCGACATCAGCGGCAGCGTGGCCCTGACCCAGGCCTTCAACGCCTCGCTCCAGCACCTGGTGGTCACGACCCAGGGGACGGTCCTCTCCGTGCAGGCCGTGACCGCGGGCCTGAAGATCGGCGGGTACAGCTTCGGGGGCTCGGTCAAGTTCCCGGCGGCGGGGCAGGTGGAGATCGCCGGCTCCTTCGGGATGCCGTCCTTCCTGAGCGGCAGCGCCGCCGGCGGGAGCATCAAGCTGAAGAAGCACCCGGGCGGGGGCGTCCTCGGGTCCGGGTGGGACGTCCTGGCCGGGTCCATTTCCATCCCGTCGTTCAAGATCGGGGGGTACAGCTTCGGCGGGGCGAACTTCACCTGCGACCAGACCCACGTCGCCGGCGGGGCGAAACTGAGCATCCCCGCCATGGCCACCGTCGAGTTCAGTTTCGACATCGGGTGGAACGGTCAGTTCAACGGCGCCTGCCTCATCGCCTCCGGCATGAAGATCCCCCTGGCCAGCACCGGGCTCTTCCTGGCCGGTGCGGGGGGGTGCATCTACCATCACACCACCCCCTCCGACTACTGGGAGATCATGCTGACGGGGACCGTCACCGACGCCACCGGGATGCTGGGCATCAAGGCGGTCCTGGAAGTGGAGACCACCGGCCACATCGTGGGCACCGGCACGGTCCTGGTTTCCAACTACCCCTTCAGCTCCGCCCAGGTGGACATCAACATCCCGGCGAAGCAGGTCGGCTTCAGCGCCTGGCTGGGCCAGGACCCCAACACCGGGATCGGGGCGTACGGCTGCTACATCCAGGGCCGGCTGGGGGCCACCTTCAACTGGGGCGGCCCCTGGGTCATCGGCAGCGGCCACGTCGGCCTCGAGGTCTTCGGTTTCGACTTCCTGGGCGTCTCGGCCGCCTTCGGCGTGAACTACCCCTACTACCCCTACTCCTACGGTTCCTACAGCTGCGAGAAACTCCGGGGGAGCGGGGTCTCCGCGGCGGGCGAGATGTGGTGGGGCTGCGCCTACGGCGGGACCATCTGCCGGACCGGCAGCGGCTGGGACGTCGATCTCTTCTCCTGCTGCGACTGAGCACCGGGACAGGCAAAGGAGGCAACATGAACACGCAATACGGCAAACACATCATCCTGGCGGGTGTCCTGGCCCTGGGGTTCGCGGCGGTCGCCGAGGCCCGGGCGCCGATGGTGCAGCTGGGGTCCCCCGCCCTGCTTCGGCCGGGGAACCAGTGGACCTACCAGGTCGTCACCCGGGACTTCGACGGGGCCATGTCCGAGGGTTCCCTGAAGATCGCGGTGGAGGGGGAGGACGGCGGCGGCCCCGTGGTGTCGTACGACTTCGCCTTCCGTGACAAGTCTGTCGGGACGCAGGTCCGGGTCACGCCCGAGGGTCGGGTTACCCACTTCCGCCCCTCCCGTTCGTCCGGTTTTCGGGAGTACCGTTCCTCCGGGCCGAAGAGCACCGAGGCGGCACGTCCGGACGGCGAGGCCCCGGGCGTCGTGCTGCGCGACGGCGCGGTCTCGGACCTGGGGGTGGAAAGCGTCCTGACCTCCGCCGGCGAGCACCGCTGCCGGCACACGGTGGAAAGGTCGGAGTCGTCGGTCCAGGAGAAGGGCCTCAACGTGGTGATGATCACCACCACCCGGCAGCAGACCCACCGGTGGCTCGACACCGGCGCGTCGGGGCCGTGGGTGGTGAAACAGGAGACCCGGACGGTGGTGGAGGTCCGCTACGTCCACACGCTGGACCCCACCCTCGACCTCTCCCACCTGTTCGAGGAAAAAGAGCGGGTCGAGACCTACACGCTGGTCGGGACGGCGTCCGGCGGCCCCGGCCCGGCCCCCGGCGGCCCCCGGGTGCCGGGCCCGGCCCCGGTTCCCGCGTGGCCCCCGGCGCCCGCCCAGGCCGCCGGCACCGTCGCGGCGCCGGTTCGGTGATGAGCGCTTGAGAGGATCTTCGACGAAAGCAATCTTCGACTGACACCCAAAAACGCCAAGGGGCCCGCTGACAAGGCGGGCCCTCTCTTTCTCAGTACGCCGGCCGAGCCGAGGCCGGCGCGTGGATATGGCGGAATCAAGGGGCAAGGACGCGATCCCGGCCGCTCCTCCCCGCAGGCACCGGCCCCGGCGCCACCGCGCGCCTCGGCTCGGCGCGCGTACGGTCTTCCGTAACCCGGTTTCATTTTGGTAGAATGAACTCAGGAACAATCCGGTTCTTCGGGCACTCCAGCACAGAGGAGGTGTGTCATGCTGATCGAGATTGACGATGACGATCTGCGGCTGATCCGGATGCTGCTCGAAAAGGAGGAGGGAGACACGCGGGTGGAGATCCACCATGCCAAGCGTTCCTTCGAATACCGGGAACACCTCAAGGAACGAGAGAAGCAGATTCGGAACTTGCTCGACCGGCTCCACCTTCCCCGTACGCCGGCCGAGCCGGAGTAGCAAGCTACGCCGGCCGAGCCGAGGCAACAGGGTACGCCGGCCGATCCGAGGCCGGCGCGTGGATATGGCGGAATCAAGGGGCAAGGACGCGATCCCGGCCGCTCCTCCCCGCAGGCACCGGCCCCGGCGCCACCGCGCGCCTCGGCTCGGCGCGCGTACGGTACGCCGGCCGAGCCGAGGCCGGCGCATGGGCATGGCGGAATCGAGGGTCAAGGGCGCGATCCTGGCCGCTCCTCCCAAGGCATCGGCACCGGCCCCACCGCGCGCCTCGGCTCGGCGCGCGTACGGAGGTGGTTGTGACCCGAGGCAGGACCCTCACCCTCTACCGGCATCGTCTCCCCCACTGGGAAGTGGAAGAAGGCCGATACTTCGTCACGATCAGCCTCTCCGGCTGCGTACCCCATGACATTGCGGAGCGCATACACTCGATCGCCCAGCGGTTGAGGGACCATGAAGAATGGGACAGGGATGCCTTTCACCGGAAGGTATTTCTGGAGATGGAAGACTGGCTTCACCGGAATGCGGACCGGCGTGAACTCGAGCAGTCGGACATCGCCGCAATGGTCATGGAGGCGATCCGTTACCGCCAGGAAAGGGAGCAGTGGCGGGTTCTCGAGTACTGCGTCATGCCGAATCACTTGCACCTGTTCGTCCAGTCTCTGCTGGGGGCCGAGAGGGGGGCGATGATGGACAGCCTTTCGCGCTTCAAGCGGTGGACAGGTCACCAGGCGATGAAGCTGCTGGGCAGGCACGGGGAATTCTGGCACAACGAGTGGTTCGATCACTGGTCCCGTACCGGGGAGGAGGACGCGAGGATCAGGGCCTACATCCGAAACAACCCCGTCAAGGCGGGGTTGGTGACGGACTACCAGGACTGGCCATACGGCTCATGGGCTGGAAAGTGCGTCGGCCGAGCCGAGGCACCGGAGTACGCCGGCCGAGCCGAGGCCGGCGATTCGGGACAAGGAAATGAAGGGGATGAGGGGGAGAAGGCCTGAGCCCCTCAAAGGCATTGGCACCGGCATCACCGCGCGTACGGTACGCCGGCCGAGCCGAGGCCGGCGCGTGGGCATGGCGGAATCAAGGGTCAAGGGCGCGATCCCGGCCGCCCCTCCCAAGGCACCGGCCCCGGCGCCACCGCGCGCCTCACCTCGGCGCGCGTACAGTACGCCGGCCGAGCCGAGGCCGGCGCGTGGATATGGCGGAATCAAGGGGCAAGGACGCGATCCTGGCCGCTCCTCCCCGCAGGCACCGGCACCGGCGCCACCGCGCGCCTCGGCTCGGCGCGCGTACAGTACGCCGGCCGAGCCGAGGCCGGCGAGTGGGTATGGCGGGATCAAGGGGCAAGGACGCGATCCTGGCCGCCCCTCCCCGAAGGCAACGGCACCGGCGCCACCGCGCGCCTCGGCTCGGCGCGCGTACAGTACGCCGGCCGAGCCGAGGCCGGCGCGTGGATATGGCGGAATCAAGGGGCAAGGACGCGATCCTGGCCGCCCCTCCCCGAAGGCACCGGCACCGGCGCCACCGCGCGCCTCGGCTCGGCGCGCGTACAGTACGCCGGCCGAGCCGAGGCCGGCGAGTGGATATGGCGGAATCAAGGGGCAAGGACGCGATCCCGGCCGCTCCTCCCCGCAGGCACCGGCACCGGCCCCACCGCGCGCCTCGGCTCGGCGCGCGTACAGTACGCCGGCCGAGCCGAGGCCGGCGCGTGGGCATGGCGGAATCGAGGGTCAAGGGCGCGATCCCGGCCGCCCCTCCCGCAGGCATCGGCACCGGCATCACCGCGCGCCTCGGCTCGGCGCGCGTACAGTACGCCGGCCGAGCCGAGGCCGGCGCGTGGATATGGCGGAATCAAGGGGCAAGGACGCGATCCCGGCCGCTCCTCCCAAGGCATCGGCACCGGCCCCACCGCGCGCCTCGGCTCGGCGCGCGTACAGTACGCCGGCCGAGCCGAGGCCGGCGCGTGGATATGGCGGAACCAAGGGGCAAGGACGCGATCCTGGCCGCTCCTCCCCGAAGGCACCGGCACCGGCCCCACCGCGCGCCTCGGCTCGGCGCGCGTACAGTACGCCGGCCGAGCCGAGGCCGGCGCGTGGATATGGCGGAATCGAGGGTCAGGGCGCGATCCCGGCCGCCCCTCCCCGAAGGCATCGGCACCGGCATCACCGCGCGCCTCGGCTCGGCGCGCGTACGGGATGCCGGCACGCTTACTTTTTCCTTGACGCCGCCCCAGGGGCGCCTTATGATGGGAGTGTGCGTTAACCTAAAGAAAACAAGCCAAATCCCCCAGGAGTGACCTCATGAAAGCCAAAGCTTCCCCCCTGTCGAAACGCGAGGCCTGGAAAGCCCTCTCCGCCCACCACCGGTCCGTCCGCAAGCTCCACCTGCGGCAGCTCTTCGCCGACGACCCCAAGCGGGGCGAGCGCCTGACCCTGGAGGCCGCGGGGCTCTTCCTCGACTACTCCAAGAACCGGGTCACCGACGAGACCCTGGACCTCCTCGTCGCCCTGGCGAAGGCGTCGGGCCTGCGCGAGCGCATCGACGCCATGTTCCGGGGGGACCGGATCAACGTCACGGAGAACCGTTCCGTCCTGCACGTGGCGCTGCGGAGGCCGAGGGGGGCGTCCCTGGTGGTGGAGGGCCAGGACGTGGTGGCCCAGGTCCACGAGGTGCTGGACCGCCTGGCCGCCTTCGCGGAGCGCGTGCGCGGCGGCGCCTGGACGGGCCACACGGGCCGGCGCATCCGCAACGTCGTCAACATCGGCATCGGCGGCTCGGACCTCGGCCCGGTGATGGCCTTCGAGGCGCTGAAGCACTACAGCGAGCGGTCCCTGGTGTTCCGCTTCGTGTCCAACGTGGACGGCACCGACTTCGTGGAGGCGGTCCACGATCTCGACCCGGCGGAGACGCTCTTCATCGTCTCCTCCAAGACCTTCACCACCCAGGAGACCATGACCAATGCCGCCAGCGCCCGGGAGTGGCTGCTCCGCGGGCTGGGGGGCGACCCGAAAGCCGTGGCGAAGCACTTCGTCGCCGTGTCCACTAACGCGGCGAAGGTGGCGGAGTTCGGCATCGACACCGCCAACATGTTCGGCTTCTGGGACTGGGTCGGGGGGCGCTACTCCATGGACTCGGCCATCGGCCTCTCCACCATGATCGCCGTGGGCCCGGAGCACTTCCGGGCGATGCTGGCCGGGTTCCACGAGATGGACGAGCACTTCCGCACCGCCCCGTTCCGCAAGAACCTCCCGGTCCTGATGGGGCTCCTCTCGGTGTGGTACGCCAACTTCTTCGGGGCCTCCACCGTGGCGGTCCTCCCCTATGAGCAATACCTCAAGCGCTTCCCCGCCTACCTCCAGCAGTTGACCATGGAGAGCTGCGGCAAGGGGGTGACCCTGGCGGGGAAGCGGGTCGCCTGGGACACCGGCCCCGTCTACTTCGGCGAGCCGGGGACCAACGGGCAGCACTCCTTCTACCAACTGATCCACCAGGGGACCCGGCTGATCCCGTGCGACTTCCTCGCCTTCGTCGAGCCGCTGGCCCCGCTGGGACGCCACCACGATCTTCTGATCGCCAACGTCCTCGCCCAGGCCGAGGCGCTGGCCTTCGGGAAGACCGCCGCGGAGGTCCGGGCCGAGGGGACGGCGCGCTGGCTCGTTCCGCACCGCGTCTTCACGGGCAACCGGCCGTCCAACCTCCTCATGGCCCGGCGGCTCGACCCCGCCACCCTGGGACGGCTCGTGGCGCTCTACGAGCACCTCGTCTTCACCCAGGGCGCGGTGTGGGACATCGGCCCCTTCGACCAGTGGGGCGTGGAGCTGGGGAAGGTGCTGGCCCAGCGCATCGTCCCGGAACTGGAGAGCCCGGCGGCGCCGAAGCTCGCCCACGACAGCTCCACCAACAATCTGATCCGCCGCTACCGGAAGCTGAAACTTGATGCACCCGCAAAAAGTCGCGAAAAGGAGACGACCCGCGAATAACGCCAATGTACGCGAATTCATAACACGAATGATTCTTTTGAATTATATGGATTCCAATCCGCGTTCGTTCGCGGGATTCGCGGGCTGAAAGGGACATTATTTGTCATTGGGGGAGATCATTTTTTTAACAGAGTAATCTCATATGGATGCGGGACCGTCAAGCTTGATGCGGTCGCAAAAAGTGGCGCCGCCCTCCAGGGCGGTGGACGAACAGAGGAGTTACGACACTCAAAATCCTGAATTTCCGGCTTTATGTGCATGACGCCCAAGGAAAGTGCGAATTGGGCGAGTGACCGATCTTACGAGCATCCCGTAGGGATGCAATGTTTGTAGCGGGGGCGGCGGGGTCGCCGTCCAACCGACCAGAAACGCCATTTCGCAACCGATTTTTTCCAAATCGGTTGCGAATTTATTTCTGGAGAGTGTTGATCGTCGTCAAATCCTCACTTGCAGAACTGGTTGCGGACGCCTTCCAGTTCGACAAGGCCAGTTATTTCAATAATTCCACGTTCACTCGGTGCGCTTTCAGGGGGGCCCGGCTTCGCCACAGCCTCGAGGACGTTGCCTTCGAGGATACCGACTTCTCATCCTCGACATTCGTGGGGGGGATGGAATACGGCTTCCGCCGTTGTCGATTCTTCCGTTGCACATTCGAGAACATTGACTGGCACCACACATTCATTCGGGCTTCGGAGTTCCGCGACTGCAATTTCTTCGGGGGGACTATCCGGAAGAGTATTCTGGCCGGGTTCAAGTTCTTTGGAACACCTCCTCCCAAAGGCATTGTCTCGGAATGCGAGAACCCGTCGATCTTTTTCGAGGGTGCCCCGCTCCGGCTTGACGCGTGTTCTCCGTTGGCCACCTGAAAAACCAACTGCGGCCTCGTAAAACGGAATCCGGATGATCTCACGGAGCGGAAGCGATAGGTTTTTCAGAATTGCTTGGCGTTTGTCGGCACGGACGGCACGATGTTGTCCCTTGCCACTTGTGAAGCGTCACCCCTGATTCAAGTTGATACTTTTGGGTACATGTTGTAACCTGAATTCAGGAGGCCCCGATGCGCAATCCGATGAAAACCGTCACCTGGCCCAAGAAAGCCGCTCGCCTGCAGTTCTCGGACATGATCCGGGAAGTCATGGAGGGGGCGCGGGTCGTGATCACGGAACGGGGAAAGCCCGTGGTGGACGTTACCCCGCACATGGAGCCCGACCTTCCCCTCCGCCCCCGGTGCCGTCCTCGCCGGGTCACCCTCCGGCCAGGTGAAACGACCCTGGCCGATGAACTCGCGGCGCTCAGAGGCGACCGGTGAGCGTCGCCGCGGCTTATATCGACACCAGTGCCTTCCTGCGGTTGTTTATCGATGAAGGCGATTCCGATGAAACCTGGGAAATTGTCCGGGGTATGCTCAGGCTCTTCGCGAGCCGCCTCGTCCTCACCGAAGCCCGGGTCACGCTGGCCCGCATGAGACGGGGAAACCGCCTGAGCGAGGAGGATTACCACACCGCGCTCCAATCGGTCCTCGCTTTCTGGGATGACGAGGTGGTTTGTTGTCCTCTGACCGAGGACGTTCATCGGGCGGCCGATGGCCTGGCGCCGGAGCTTGCCCTCCGGTCGGCGGATGCCCTGCACCTCGGGGCCGCCCTGGAGATCCGCCGGACCCTGCCTGATGACCTCCCCTTCGGCTTCATCGCGTTCGATCACGATCTGCTGAAGGCGGCGGCCGCCCTCCGGTTCACACCGCTCCCGTCCCCCGGGACGCCGGTTTTCAGCCGATGTCACGGCTTCGGGACATGATTTCTCCACCCCACAGGCGCCGGAGGAATTCCGACACGGGCAGGACCAGGATTCCGTCGTCGAACCGTCGGGGGTAGTCCTCCAGGCACACGAGGAAGCGTTGCCCGACCTCGGGATGGTCCCGGGCCAGGTGAACCAGGCCGGCGCAGTGATCCTGGCGTACCCGGGCCGTCGCTTTCACCTCGACCGCCGCTTCCATGTCACCCAGGATGAAATCCACTTCGATGCCGCTGGACAGACGCCAGTAGCGGATGGGGTAGTGAAGCTCGGAATAGGCCGCGTGGGCGTGAAGCTCGTGGGCGATCCAGTTCTCGAAGGCCTTGCCGAAGAGCGGACTGCCGGGTTCCAGCCTTCCCCGGCGGGCCAGGTGGTTCACTGGGCCGACGTCCTTGAAATAGAATTTGGGGGCACGGATCACCCGCCGCTTTTCCCGATCCGAGAAAGCGGGGACGAAAGAGCCAAGGAGCGTGTCCACCAGGATCTGGTAGTGTTCCCGGACCGTCGGGGCCGATACCCGGCATTCCCGGGCGATGTTTTCAAAGTTCACGATCTCCGTGTCGCTCAGCGCCGCGGCGCGCAGAAAATCGTGAAAGGCCGGGAGGTTACGCACGAGCCCCTCCTGGAGGACCTCTTCCCGGAGGTAGTCTTCGACATAGGCCCGGAGGCGCCGCCCGGGATCGGCCAGGTCGAAATGACGCGGAAGCACGCCGTGGTTGACAAAACGCACACAATCGGCCTTCGGACCCACCTCGGGGGAAACGAGGCCGAACATTTCGAACCGGACGGCCCGACCGCCCAGGAGGTTGGCGTGGCCCCGCCGAACCTTCCGGGCGCTGGATCCGCAGAGGCCGAAGGTTTGATCGTGCTCTGTCATGAGTCGGTGTACCTCGTCCAGAAGGGCCGGCAGTTTCTGGACCTCGTCGATGATCACGATTTCCGGCTTGGCCGGCAAGGCCCTGAGTTCCTCCCCCAGCGACTCCGGTTGATGGAGCAGCCGGGTGAAGACGCGGTTGTTCAAAAGGTCGTATCGGGGGGCATCGGGAAACGTCTGCTTCAGAAAGGTTGTCTTCCCGCTCTGCCGAGGCCCCCAGAGAAAGAAAGATTCCCGGATGCCCGGGGTGATGGGGAGCAAACGCGAGTACATGAAGAACCTCCACTTTCGGTATACATGATAATCTCATGGACAACTTCTGTTTGTCAACATATAAGACATTATAATTAAAAGTATTGAAAAATTTTATCGGATGTTAGCACGCAGGAGTATTTCATCCGGTTCCACCGGGTCCAAGTGACTGCCTCCTGGTTCGGGAAATGGGCCGGCAACCCGGGAACTTCGACTGCATCCAATCTCCCGGAGGGCCGGTGGGAAGATTCGGCCGGCTCGAGGAGGAGAAACACCATGAAAACGATGATACTGGCATTGGCGACATTGGGGGCCTTCGGGACCCTGCAGGCCGCCGTCATCACCCGGACGGTGGAGTACGCCCAGGGCGGCGTGACCCTGGAGGGGTACCTGGCGTACGACGACGCGGTGGAGGGCCGGCGCCCCGGCGTCCTGGTGGTGCACGAGTGGACCGGCCTCGGCCCCTACGTGAAAAAACGGGTGGAGGCGCTGGCCGCCATGGGTTACGTGGCCTTCGGCGCCGACGTCTACGGGACGGGGGTCCGCCCGGCCTCCGGGCCCGATGCCGCGGCGGTGGCGGGCAAGTACAAGCAGGACCGCGCCCTCCTTCGCGCGCGGGTGGCGGCCGCCCTGGACGAGCTGCGCAAGGACCCGCGGGTCGACCCCGCCCGCGTCGCCGCCATCGGCTACTGCTTCGGCGGCACCGCGGTGCTGGAACTGGCCCGCTCCGGCGCGGACGTCGCGGGCGTGGTCTCCTTCCACGGCTCCCTGGACACCCCCGCGCCCGACGACGCGAAAAACATCAAGGCGAAGGTCCTGGTCCTGCACGGCGGGGACGACCCCTTCGTCCCGCCGGCGCAGGTGGCGGCGTTCCAGGCGGAGATGCGCAAGGCGGGCACGGACTGGCGGATGGTGATCTACGGTGGGGCCGTCCACAGCTTCACCAACCCGGAGGCGGGGGCCGACCCCTCCCGGGGCGCCGCCTACCACGCGACCGCTGACCGCCGCTCCTGGGCCGACCTGCGGCACTTCTTCGACGAGATCTTCGGAAAGACAGTGCCAGATACTATGTAACCTCCATATTATCTATGGGACATTATGTCAGACAAGGCAACTTGTTTTTTATCAGTGAGACATAACAAGCCAAGCAGAATTTTCAAAAAAATTTTCCTCCGGACTTGGAAATTTCCCTGCGAAAACGTTAATAGGGGTAGGAGATTGTCAAAAGTTCGGAGGTGAACATGGGCCGAAGCCTGAGGCGACATATCCCGAACGCTCTGGTTCATGTGGTCCAGCGGTGTCACAATCGCGCCTCCCTGCTCAGTGGGCCCGGGGATAAGTTCGCTTACCTGAAAGCCCTTCGGGAAACGGCGGTGGAAATGAACTACGGCGTTGTCAGCTATTGTGTCATGGACAACCATACCCATCTGCTTCTGCGGACTCCGCCGATGATCCGGAACCACACTCTGGCCGCTTTCATGCACCGACTCAACATCCGATTCGGTCACCGGTTCAATATATGCCACAGTCGGAGCGGTACGGTGTGGAGCACCCGCTACCGGCCGAAGTGGATTCCCTTCTCTGCACTGAAGTTGTTAAAACTGATCTGGTACGTGGAGGGGAATGCCTCCCGTCGGCGGAACCGCCCTGTCGAAGCTTCGAAGTGGCCCTGGTGCTCGGTGTACTGGTTTTTTCTCGGTAAAGACGGGCCAGTGCCGTCCTTGCTGGAAGAGGCCTTGATGATGCTTCTGTCCGGGGCCCCTCTCAAGGAGCGGCCGGATCCCCTGAACTACCTGAACAGGGTCCTTGAGGCACCGAAAGGGTCGGGCTGGGAAGCGGCCATTCCCCACGCCACGAAGTTGCGGGTCAATCGTCGGTGGTTAGGGTGCAAACCATCCCGATTCGGGCAACAAACACCGAATGACACGGCGACAGCGATCCTGGAACGGAGATGTGACTCCGTTGGGCGATGGGCCTCCGGCATCGAACGACGGGCGCTGGCAGCCCTTCCGGGGTGCAGACCGCAGAATCAGGAATCCCGTTTGTTTCCTCCCCGGCGGCACCGGCGGAGAAAAGCGACTAATCCATGAATCGTGCAGATGATGGCGAGCCGCCATTGCCCCGTTTCCCGAATGAGGGGCCGGTCGGCAGCCCGCAGCGCGGGCGCCCCGGACAGAGCCTGGGCCGCAAGGCCCAGGTGGAGGTCCGAGGGTCATCCGCAGCCGCAGGGCGGCGGCCAGGTATCGGATCCCCGCTCCTCGGCACCGGGTGGCACCGGACCGACGCCCTTCCGAGGCCCGTGCGCCCCCGGGGGGGGCGCTTTGCACCCGCAGGGAAACGCTCCGGCGATGCACCGGACCCTTCCGCCGCCCTTTCAGGGCGGGTCCCGCTTTCATCAACGCTTTTCCGGGGGCTGCCGCTGCCGCGGCCGCCCCCGGCTCAGATCCATCATCCCTTCGGGATGCAGCCGGCCACCCCCGGTTCGGATCCGGTGTCCCTTCGGGATGCCGTTGGCCACCGCCGGTTCGGATTTCGGCCTTCGGGATGCAGTCCGGATTTTCTCTCACAGAGTCACGGAGGCCCAGAGAAGAGGCGCGGCCGATTCCCGTGAACAGACCAGACACCTTCTCCATCCGCTCGGGGCGACGGAAAGATCGGAGCGGTCTCTCCCGGCCGCCGGAAACATCTCCAACCGCCGGGTCACCTCCGGCCGCCGGGGAGATCCCAACGCCATGGGCGTGTAACATTTGTAGAAAGAGTGCATTAAAAATGATCTTACCCGCCCCGGCAGGGGCGGGAGGTTGGCCGGGCATCGGGTGGGCACAATCCCCCGCGCGCCGCCGGAGAAACGCGAGGTTGCCGGACGCGGTCTGAAAATCAGTTTTGCTATGAGCGATAGATATTAAAGGACTTATGGCCTTTCTCGCTATGTTGGCAAGATAATAAAGGAGTTAGATAGCATCTGGCACTATCCACCTGGCTCAGGGCTCGGGCGCAGCGCCCCTCGCCTTGGGTGAAAAACACAGAATCAGGATCCCCGCTCTATAGTCTCGATCGGGCGTGAAACCCCAGTTAAAGCAAGGAAATGGTTTTGGTCAGGTTTCTTCTCTTCTCCGGTATTCCTCAACGTTGTGTATCACTCTGAATTCCTCGATGTCCTCTCGCATGCCTGACGGCAGGTGACGGACCGTGTCTTCGTCAAACACGAAGGCACAGTCGAATCCCGGCTCAAAGGAGACGAAGTTGCCCAATTGTACCGCTCTGACGGATCGTCTCCGGGAACGCGCGGCGGTTCATGGCGACGCCATAATTCCCATAGAAGCCCTGGCCGCGGATGACGTCGGTCACCCGGTCGATGCGGGCCTTCATTTGGAATCGGGAACGCTGGTTTCAATGATCTCCAAACGATCCACCTCCGCCACCCCCAGCCCCAGTTTCTCCGCGTGCTGGAAGGTGTGGCGGGTGTCCCCCAGGTCGTAAGGCTCGTAGACTTCCTTCATCACCCGGGCGGCGACGACGTCCGCCGCCACCGGGTCGCCGCTGATGATGAGACGGTCCGCGCGACGGGGCACCCCCTCGGTCAGACCCTCGTGGCTTTTCGCCAGGACCGTCCGGGCGTCGATCACCGTCAGTTCGGGGCTCACCGCCATGGCGGCTTCCGCGATGGCCATGGCCAGCCGCTGGTTGACCTGCGCGCGGGACATGGACTCGCTGCGCGCCTTGTCGCCCTCCCCCCACAGGTGCATTTCCTCGGTGGTCGGGACGTCCAGGACCCCCATCATGTTCTTCAGGGAGCAGGTCAGGTTGGTGATGCTGTGCTGCTTGAGCGTCGGCAGGTTGATGATCAGGCCCGCCTCGTAGATCGTGCGGATCACGCCGTAGGACTGCATCTGGTCCCAGGAAGCGTTCCGTACCGGGATGGAATCCGCCTTCTCGTCGTCCAGGAGCGAATCGGTCCGGAAACCGCCCGCCTCGGCCCGATCGTTCAGCCCGCTCCACTCGAATTTCCCCCCGGCCCGCCCGTTGACTTTCTTCCCCCGGCGGTCGGCGACCGTGATGTCCCGGAAACCCTCCCGCTGGAGGTACTTGACCGTCGCCAGCACCGACGCCTCGTCCGTCGTCACGGGGTAGGTCGTTCGCTTGTCGAAGACGAAGTTGGGCTTGACGATGACCGAGCGCCCCGTCCCGAACCGGGCGAACCCGCCCAGGAGTTCCATCCCCCTGGCCAGCATGCTGGGGAAATCGGTTCCCCGGACCACCAGGACGATGGGCTTACCGCTCTTCACGAACGGGTTCGGTGCGCGCTTCCGGATGGGGTACGAAGTCGGGCGGGCCGGGTCCGTGCCCGCCAGGACCTTCCCGATGGTTGGCCCGAGCAGACCCAGACCGATTGTCCCCCCCAGAAACTCCCGCCGGGAAAGGGAATGACGGGACATCACCCACCTCCTGCGAGAATTGGACCGGCTCGAAGAAAGGATCGGGTCCGGTTTGGAACGAGACAGTCGATTGCTATACGTGGGACGGATGAAAATGTTCCGGGAGGAAGAGTGCCAAGTGCTCTTCAACGACTTCTGGTTTCCGGCGGATCTGACGGATCTCGGCGTCCGTCCGACGCTCGATCTGGTGGTTGACGGGACGCAGCCCCACGTCAGACTTCATGCAAGGGAAAGTCATTTCCCCTCGACGCAAAGGGGTCGGCTGAGGGTGCCCTCGAGCTCCAGACGGACGTCTGCACCCGCCGTGAGACCGGCCCGGGTGTTGTCGAACAAAATAAAGTACACTCTTCCGGCAACGGGTTGCAGAGTGGTCTGGCGAAGGGCCCCCAGGGTCGGGGTCTCGGGTGTGCGCAGGGCCCGTTTGAAGGACGCCTCGTAGAGGGCCAGGCGCACGCCGCGGGACAGGAGGGGCCAGGCCCGTTCCGGATCCATCACGCGGTAACGGATGTCCAGGAGCAACCCACGGGCGGTTAGACGGATCGCCTCGATACGAATTCCGAATGCCCGCTCGAACGGGTCCGACTCGTGGGTTGACCTGTCTGCGGAAGGCGCGGAGACAGCCCCGCGAGACTCCCCGGGCAGGGTGACCGCTTTGTGCCCGGAGGGCACGGCGGGGGCCAAGCCCCCGCCGACTCCGAGAACCAGAAGGATAGTAAAACCGATCATTCGTGTTATTTCCAGGCTGCTCATTCGACTTCCCCTTTCGGGTCGAACCGGGCGCTCAACGCCGTGGCCGCGTTCAGGGTCACGGTGATCGTCGTATCCGTTCCCGGATCGGGCTCGATCCCACTCCAACCGGTGAAAACCGAATTGTTGTCGGGCTCCGCGACCAGGGTCAGGGTCGTTCCGTAGAGGTAGACTTCCGTGCAGGCGTCACGGCAGGCCGGGCCACCGGGGAGGCTCGCCACGCGAAGCGTGCCGGAACCGGTCCCCGTCTTTTCAAGTGCCAGGGGGACCCGGGCGAGGCCGGCTTGCAGGTAGACAAGCATCCCTCCCTGGGCCCGGGGGCCGTTTGTGAGGGACAGTCGGCGGTCCCAAACCGGGAAGTACCCGGAATCGGGCAGGCTGGTCCAAACGTCTGCCGTCTTCCCCGCCGGAAGCATCACGGCCGAGACCGCTTTCGGCCAGGGGTAGAGTTCCCCGTCCTCCGCCCGCCAGGAGAGCGAGAGGCCTGGGAACATCAGCACGTGGTCGTCGATACCGGCGTTGACCAGCCGCAACAGGAGCCGGCCGCCGGGATCCCCCGCGGCGATTGGACGGCGTCCCGGCCCGAAGGGCTTGCCGTTGACCAGGAAGTACATCGGGTGGTAATCGACGGTGCTGCTCCGTTGCTTGCCCGCCCCGTACTCCCCGAGGGAGACGGAGTCATGGAGGAAGGGATCCAGTTCACTCACCACCAGGAACACCTCCCGGTCATAGGCGTGGCCGGGGTAGGCCTCGGGGGCCGACGTTCGCGCAGCATCGATGCGGAGAGCCCCGTAGAGGCCCATCTGGACTTGTACCGCCGGGTGAGAGCCGCTTTGGTAGAGGAAGGTCCCCGGCTTGGGGTCGTGCCAGACGAAGTAGAGGAAAGAACCGGGCTCCACCTCCGCGGAGAAGGACCGGACCCGCCCATCGGTGTTACGGAGGGGGTTCACCTGGGTCTGGGCGAAGGGGCCCCGGATCTTGTAGGTTTCGGGTATCGCCTGGCCGGGAATGACCAGCGACACGGGCACCGGCAGGCGGTTTTCCAGCCGAATGCGCAGAAACGGGTCCCGGGGGTCGATGCGCAGTTCGGGGCCGGGCACCGTCACGGTGCCGTCCCCCGCGCCGGGGGCGCTGTCAAGGGCAAATCCCCACAGGGGGACCACCCGCCCGTCCGGCATGGTGGCCTGGGTCGTGTCCGCCCGCAGGTTGAAGTCTGCCGCCGCCGCCGCCCCGACGGAGCAGGTAAGGGCCGTGAGGGCAAACAGGAGGCTCCACTTCGAGCCGATCGTTCCGGCCTTGTTACGGTTTCGTTCGTTGTTCATAAAATGCTCCTTCCCTGGTCCCTAGTCACACATCAGAAGCACGGACGGGTGCTCAACGGCCAGCATGGTCATGCAACCCCCCGGGAATATGTCGTTGTTGGTCAGTTCCTTTTCGGAATGGGAGTGCCACATGTAATAGAAGCCCCCGGTGTTCAGCATGCCCTGGTTCGGGGGTAGGGGGCCGCGGGAGCCCAGGTAGGGGCTGCCGCTCCACCACATCCCGAAGGACAGGTCCTTGTTGTCGGGCAGGAAAACCGGCAGGGGCTTCCCGTGGTCCGGTTCGTATTCGCCGGGCTCCAGGGGGTCGCCCGGCTGATGGCCGTAGATGTCGAAGCCCAGCTTTTCCCCGGTCCAGGTGAAGAGGGCGTCCATCGTTCCGCCGGGAACCACCGTGTGGCTGTAGCCCAGTTCCGCCAGGTCGGGGCCCTGGCCCGGTGCGCTCTGCAGGAGGAATCCGTCCCGGGCGATGAGGAGGGAGTGGTTGCCATGGTTGTGGAAGGGGTGGAAGTCGCGTCCCCCGCCGACCTCCCGCAGCAGCAGGATGTCGCCGGGGTGCATGACGGGCATGCAGTTGTAGGGCTGGGTGGGCAGCCAGGGGGCGCTCTCGCCGGCCCCGGCCATGGTGTCCGGGGCGGCCCGGCCGTTGAGACACCAGTAAACCGGGTGGTAATCGGAGAAGTCGAACTCGTGCAGGCGGTTTTCCTCGACCGCCTTGTGAACCCGGGGGTCGATCTCGGTCAGGAGGAAAAGGAACTCATCGTCGAAGCGGGTGTCGGGGTGGTCGTAGGCCTGGTTCCAGTGACCCGTGGGGTAAACGACAAGCGCCCCCACGATTCCCATCTCGATCTGGAGTTCCGGCCGTGTGCCGCTGTGATAGGTGAACGTCCCGGGTCGATCGACCCGGAAGGTGTAGCGGACGGAGCCGCCGGCGGGGGCCTCCCGGGTTAGGTAACCGGGGACACCCCCCATAGCCGTCGTGGTGAAACCCGGAAAAACCAACGAGACGGGGGTGTCGAGTTCGTTGTCCAGGTCGATGGTCACGGTGTCGCCCTGCTGAAGGCGGAGGGTGGGGGCCGGATACTGCATCCGGCCGCCTTCCGGCGCTAAACCCCACATGAGGATCTGCTCGCCGTCGGGCATGTAGACGAAGTCCGCTTTTGCCGTTAAATGGAAGACGGTTCCCGTCAGGCCTTCGACGCACGCTTCGGCCGGCGCCGCAAGGAGTATCGCGGCGATTCCCGCTGCCAGGCAGGCGAGTGTCCGTCGTGCCTTCGCGTTCTTGCTGTCCGATTGTTTTCTCATGGTGATCTCCTGTGGGTGTTCAGGGGTGGATGAGGATTTCCGTCATCATGCCCCCGAAATCCTCCTGGTCGTTGCTCAGGTTGTGCAGGTTGGTCGAGTAAAGCAGATAGGTGCCGGGGAGGACGTCCCGGGTGTCGAGGATCACGTCATACGCTTCCCCGCCCCCCAGCGTGAGGGATTGGGTCTTGTAGAAAAGGTTCTTCCCCGACGGACCCCGGAGGAGGCGGGCGTCCCGGCCCACCACCGTCATGGGGATTCCCAACACCCGCACGGTGTTGAAATCCACGGTGGACAGGCTGCTGATGCGGAGGAGCACCCGCTGCCCCACCCGCGCCTCGATCAGAGAGTGGACAGGCTGGGAGGGGTTTCCGTTCTTGTTGAGGATGGGCCCCTTGAAGGCCGTGTCGGGGTATCCCCGGCCGTTGATCACGGCGTAGCGGTCCTTCATGTCGGCGAAGGGGAGCGGCTGGATGTCTTCGCTCGCCTGGTGGAAGACCGGGTCGAGGGCCGCCAGTTGAAGGGGATATTCCACGTCGTAATACGTCGACCCGTCCCCGTCGTTGTAGACGTACTTGTACCCTGTACGGTGCCGGAAACTCCCGAGGTTCGTGCCGTCGGGCAGTTCGTTCTGCGCCGGCAGGACGTAGAGGTTGCCGAGCATTCCCATCTGCATGTGCTCCGTTGCCTCGTTGTGGCAGTGGTACATGTAAGTTCCGGGGTCAACGATGTGGTAGTAATAGGTGAAGGACGCCCCCATGTTGACCGCCACCGATGCCATGGGCTCCCCGTCGAACACCGGGGCCGCGTTGGCGAACCCGTGAAAGTGGACGGTGTGGGGGTCGAAGAGGTCGGGGCGCATCATCATGCCCACGTTGGTGAGGGTGAGGTAGACATCCTGTCCCTCCTTGAAAACGAGGGTGGGCGCGGGGAACTCCGACTTGAGCATGGCATCCATCATCACGGTCTCGGGTGGCATGCCGGTCACATCGGCGAAACCGAAGATGTACAGGTCGCGCCCGTCGGGCATTCGGATGAAGCCGTCACCCGCGGCCAGGTGGCGGCAAACGGTGTTCGGCCCGGGGGAAGGCGGGCACTGTATGGTCACTTCCGCAGCGGCCCACACCGTGAAAAGGGTGGCTGCCATCGTTATCCGGGTCAGTTTGTTTTGCGGTTTCATCGGAAACTCCTGTTCACTGAATGGTGAAGGGGGCGTCGCTCATGTCGACGACATAGAGTTCGTCGGTGTTCAGCCCCGTCGCACGGAGGTAGTAGTCGGATCCCGGCGTCAGGTCGAGGGGAACCAGCCAGTTGAAGGAGCCTTCGCCTTGCACCCCAACCGGGAGGCTGTATGGCGTGAGCCGGCGTTGGAACCGATTACCGACCAGGTAGAGGTCCACGCCATAGAGGGACGCCCCGGTGTAGGTCCATCGGATGGTCAGCATCGACCCTTGCGGGATGATTTCGCCCCCGTTGGGTGTGACGATGCGGATTTCGGGGTTGAGAACCTCGTCCGCTCCGATGTCTGGCCAAATCGACAGGGTGCCGGGTGCGGGTCGGGCCTCGGCGTCGATGTCCCGGGACAGGTCCGGCGAGAGCGCGAGGATGGCGGGGTCCCCTTTGTTGATTGCCGGGGACTTCAGCCGGAGGTGATAGTTGCCGGTGGGTGTCACCGGAGAGAAGCGCACGTTGACGGCGTTCCCGCCTTCATCGAAGACCGCGGCCGTGGCCAACTGGTTGAAGTAGGCCGAAAGGAAGTCCGGTGAGCCCGCGAGGTTGGTTCCGTTGTCATAGGAGTGGGAATCGGCCTTGAAATCGGTGAGGGAGGTCAGGTTGCAGAAGCGGGGATCGAGGAAGGCCGGAACCGTGGTCCCGCTCACCTGGAGGTCCCAGTAGACGGGTTCGGTGGACGTGCCGGGCACCAGGCCGCCCGCCTCGATGTCATAGTAAAAGGAGCGGTTGCGGTAGATGATGCTGTTTTCGAGGCGGGGGGAGGAGAACGTGGCTCCGGAGACGGTCGCCAGGCCGGCCGAGTGAGCTTCCGAAAGGATGCCGCCGGCGAAGGGCTCCGATTGGTACGGACTCCCGGCAAGGAAGGAGTTCAGGGCCACCGACACGCTGTCGTTGCCGGACACCGTGTCCTGGAGGATGTTCACCCGTGCGGCATCCTGCAGGGCGATCCCGCCACCGCCCCAACCCGCCACGTTGTTGACGATCAGATTGTTGAACAGGTTGAGGGCGTACCATCGCGTCGGGTCGGAGGGCGAGGCGGAGACATCCTGGCCATTGAAGCGGGCGGCGCGGATGCCGCCTCCCTTGCCGCTCCCGGCGAGGTTGCCCTGGATCAGGTTGGCGTCCACGGTGACGTTGCCGGCCCCGAAGGTCATCACGTTGTTGGGGAGGTTTTCTCCGCCCAGAAACAGGCCGCCCCCATCGCCACCCGTAACCGTTCCGTAAAACACCTCGTTGAAGAGGATCCGGTTGTGGGCGATCCGACCCTCATCGCTCAGCCCGTAGTGGAGGATCCCTCCGCCTTCGTGCTGTGAGAAATTGCCGATCAGATCGTTATCCTCCACGCGGTAACCGGTGCTCCCCTCGTAGAGGCTGATGCCGCCCCCGCCGAAGATGCCGCCGTTCCGGAGGATCCGGTTCTGGCGGATCACGACGTTGTCGTTGGCGTAATCCAGGCCCGTTCCGGGGACCCCGACGGTGATGCCGCCGCCGTAGTACCCCTGGTTGCCCGTGATCTTGTTGTGGCTGATGACGGCGTAATGGCACTGGTTGTTCACGTAGACCCCGCCGCCGCTGAGCGATCCCGTAAGGGTGAAGCCGTCCAGCAGTACGGAGGGCGAGTTCAGGAAGGGGTGTTCCACATCCCCGAGCAGGATCACGGTCGGGGCCTCCCGGGCTTGGAAGACGTTAGGGTCGTAATTCGGGGACCCGCGGTAGACGGTGTCGATTTTGTCGTGCCAGGCGTCCAGTTTCTCCTGCGGGCGGGGGTTCCCGTTGATGACGGTGGATTCGGCCCCCGATCCGAGGAGTTGTACGTTCTTATAAAGTACGACGTTTTCGTCGTAGACTCCG
Source organism: Acidobacteriota bacterium (assembly GCA_018001935.1). Classification (NCBI taxonomy): domain Bacteria; kingdom Pseudomonadati; phylum Acidobacteriota; species Acidobacteriota bacterium. The sequence continues at coordinate 50,713 of JAGNHB010000022.1, read as the reverse complement.
GGTCCCACCAGGATGAGGTCGCCGAAGAGGGCGGCGTCAATGGCCGCCTGGATCGACTCCCCCGCTTGCACGCGATGGATGCCCCGCGGGTAGGGGCCGATGAGCACGGTGGACCCGAAGGGAGTCGCCTGATAGTTGTCTCCCCGGATCACCCGGACTTCCCCTCCGTCCCCGGTGCCCGGGACCGAGATCTCGATCCGGTCGTGCGACCAGGAGCGGACGGAAGCGGCCATGCCGTTGACGGTCACGAATCCGCGGACGGACCCGAAGCTGAAATCCCGTTCCTCCAGAGCGGCACTGCCGGGTGTCTTCGGGTCGTACCAGGGGTTGGGGACCTTGCGGGTCCCGACGGACAGGATCGTGAGGCTCTCACCGGGAGCGGCAACATACGCACCGCCTTCAGGTCCGGATACCGAGTAGATCATCGGCGTTCCCGACGGCGGCTCCACGTCCACCCCGCCCTTGGGGTAACCGGCAAAACCGGCCACGGGGACCACGGGCGTGTCGAGATAGGTGGTCATTCCCGGGTAGAACTGAAAAGTCCAGGGCGTCACGGAATAATTGGGGTCATAGAAGGGGTCCAACATCATCTGCCCGGGGTGGTTCGGGTCCGGGACGGGGCCGGGGTGATTGAGCACCACGGTGACCATGCTGGGCGAGACCCCGCTGGGGGAGGCGACGTTGACGGTGTACGTCGATGGCAGAAGGGCGTTGTATCCCCCCCACTCGTCGGTGTAGGCCCGGACGATCTCACGGCCGGTGAAGTCCTGAAAGGAGATGGGGATCCAGGAGGGGGCGGACTTTTCTCCGTAGACCGGGCTGGTGGAATCGAATTCCGCCGAGAGGTCGTTGTTCACGAAACCCACGCAACGGGCTGCCTTGGGAACCTCCGTGAAGAGATAGAAATCGGCCGCGGTGTTCCGGCCGGCGGTGACCTGGACCGATTTCCGGTCACAGAGCGGCCGGGTCTCGCCGGCGTAATAGCAAGGGATTCCCGGGAAGAGCGCCAGTTCGTCGGGCACCAGGTGGGGGTCGCCCACCGGGCGCGGCGGCAACGCCAGCGCCTTGTTGGCCCAGGGTGTGTAGGTGTCGCCCCAGTCGACGTTCTTGTCTTCTTCCTTGACCACCTGATAATACGGGGGCGGGACACTCTCGACGATGTAGAAGCCCCCGGGAAGCCCTTCCGATTCCGAGTTGCCGGAGACCAGGCCGCCGGGGTACCAGGACGCGAACATGTACCCACCGTCGAAGGTCGCGGGGCGGACCTGGTTCCAGGTGCCGAAGTTGTCATAGCAGTCCCGGCTCGGGTACCCGTGGAGGATCGGGATATTCTGGACGCATCCGGAGGGTTGGTTGTCGTCCCAGCTGTCGGTGGTGGCCATGTTGATGGCATCGCCGAAGCTGAAAATCCCGTCACCGTTCCGGTCCAGGTCCTCCGGGCCGATTGCGCCGCCCTCGGCCCAGCCGAAGGGGAAGTTGTCCACGTCGGCCGGGGTGGGGAGGCCGTCGCCGTCGAAGTCGTCGATCCGGTCGTCGGCGTCGAAGTCCGCGTAGAGGTTGACCTGGACGCGGGAGATCCCCGGGGTCCAAGGCTCCGCGGCGCAGTACCGCGGGTCGTTCTCCGCCCGGGTGGTGTCGTAGTAGACGATGCCGGAGATCCCGCCGTTCTCACCCGGTCCCCAGTTCTGCTTCCCCCAGTGGATGATGTTGGTCTGGTTCAGGAAGAGCATGAGGCCCTCGGTAAGGACCGGGCCGGTTTCGGTTCGCGACCGGTTGTTCCCGGTGTTCGGGTTGACCTCCGCCTGCGGTTGGGGGTTCAGAACGCCGAAAGAAGGTACGTTCCACCCGTCCGCCGGAGGGATCTCCCCGCCGAAGTCCACCACCGCCGTCATGCCGGTGGGTTTGTAGCGGGCGTAATCCACTTCCGCCACCAGCCATTTGAAGAAGGGGAAAACTTCCTTGAACTCGAACATCCCCATGTTGTCCGTCTGGGTGGACTGGTAGAGGGTGCCGTCCCGGAAGCGGATGTTCAGCGCCTGCCCGGGCATGCCCGGTTCCCCGTCGTCGGGGAAGCCGTTGGCGTTCGTGTCGAAGAAGACGCTCCCCTGGTAGGTCCCGAACCAACGGAAGGAGAGCAGGTCCCCCACGTCGACAATGCCCGGCTCCGCGGGGACCGTCACGGTGTGGAAGCCGAAGAGGGCGTCCAGGGGCCGGTCCCACGTCACGAGTTGGTAGGTGCCCGGCGGCACGTACGGGATCACGAAGCTCCCGTCCTCCTCGCAGGGTACCGCGATCAGACCCTTCGTGGACTCGATTCCGGTGGTGAGGTCGTTGAGCCCAACCCAGCAGTCCGGAACAGGTGTCCCCGCGAACCCACCCTGGAGAAATGGGGGCTTGTCGAAATGGTTGTAAAGGACGCGCCCGATGATGGCCGCACGCGCGCCGGGCCGCGGGTTGCCGTTCCATGGCAGCACCGACGGGTCGACGAACCCGAAGGAGACATGGGCGAAGCCGTTGCCGAAGCCCTCCACGAAGCTTCGGGGCTCCCGGGCCTTGACCCAGGCATCGATGGTGGGCGTTCCCTCGATGGTGGATGTCTGGACCCACCGGGACGCCTCGGTTGACGGCGGGATGGCCTGGATTCCGTATTTCCCCGGGGCCAGGTACCTGACGATGACCCGCCCGTCGGAGCCGGTCGTGATGATGCCGGAGCCGACCATCTCCACCACGGGGCTCCCTTCGGAATCGGTCTCGAAGGTCCCGTCCGGGTTTTGCCTGTAAGTGGTTCCCAGGGGGTTCCCGAAGGCGTCCTGGGAAAGCTGTCCGCCAAGGTCGGAGATCATCAGGGTGAAATTCGCCAGCCCTCGCTCGTCGGGGTCGAACACGTTGTTGATGGGGTTGTTGTCCTCATGGACGAGAATGGAGATCTGGGCGGTTGGGATCGGGTACGAGTGCACCCGGACGACCACCTCGGCCTGACCCGGGTAGGTGGAGGCCGCCCCAATGGAATGCCCTCCGTCCGGCAGGACGCTTACGAGGTAAACCTGCGAGAGATCGACGTTTTCGACGAGGACGGTATGCCCCGCCGTCCGTCCGTTGCGGACCACTGTCGTCTGGGAGCGGTGGATGTCCACCGAGATGCTGTCCCAAACCAGTGCTCCCGGGATGGTCCGATTGGTGTTGTCCTGTTCGATCTGCCACCGGAAACCGGGAACACTTTCGCCCCTTTCGTTCTCAACCCGGATCGAAAGGGTGTTGTCGATGGCGGGTAAAAGCCCCGTCCGGGCCAGGCACTGGCTTGTCGCCCCGGGCAGAGCGCACAGGACGGCGATCAGGCTGAGGATGAAAACAGGCAGGCTGCGCCTCTTCATTGGGTTCCTCCTTTCGAGACAATGGTGATCTGTCTATTCCCCTCGAGCATCCGGGCGGCGTAAGCCTCGAGCCGGGCATCCTGAACGCTCCTTCTGAACTGGTGGATGGGGAACGGTTTTTCCAATGCGCAGAAAGCCCCGATGCTCAGTGCTTCCTCGATATCGGCTGCCGATGCCCCGCCGGACATAACCATGACGGGCACCGAAGGGCGGGCCCGCTTGATGATCCGCAGCACGTCGACGCCTCTTAAACGCGGCAGAAGGAGATCAAGGACGACCAGGTCCCAATCGCCGTCCTGGAAAGTGAGCACGGCTTCGACCCCGTCCGGGGCCAGATGGATTTCGTCTTCCGGGGTGAAACCCTCTCTCCTGAGGATATTGCTCAATTTGATGTCGTCTTCGGCCAGTAGTACCTTCATGCTTCCCTGCCATCCGTGCATCGCGGGACTCGCTGCCGGCAGAGAAAAAGCACGATTGTTGCCAATTGATCATCTATTTTAAAAACAATGATTTGTGATTTTCGGCGTTCGGGATTCCTCGGGCATTCCGCCCGCAGGGTCGGGCAGAATGCCCGATCGTTTTCGGACTGCTGCAAGCCTCCGGATGACGACGCAATCCGAACGCATGCCGCCCGTCCGGTGGCAGGCCCCGGTTTCCCGACGGGTGAGAGCGAGGCAATGTGAAAGTAGTCGTTTTCAGGATCTTTTGCTATAATCGAGCTTGATTCTGACGGTGAGGGGATTAAGGCGCACCGATCCCGAACCGGGCGATTCGCCCGATCCCGCAATTTTTCCCGACTTTCCTTTCAGGCGAGGTGTTTCATGCGGGTCTTGGTAGCCGAAGACGACCTGAACTTCCGGAGGGTCCTCGTCCTGGAGCTTACCGCCGCGGGGGTGGAAACCTTGGCCGCCGATGACGGCCCCCAGACCCTGGAGATCCTCAACCAGCACGACATCGATGTCCTTCTGCTGGACCTGTCCATGCCAGGGATGAGCGGCCTGGAGGTCCTCCAGCAGATTCATGCCCGCGACCTGGGCACCGAGGTCGTGGTCCTGACCGGGGACGCCACGGCGGTGTCCGCCGTCGAGGCCATGAAGCTCGGTGCTTACGATTATCTCGTCAAACCCCTGAAGTTCGAGGAACTGTTGCTGGTTCTTCGGCGGGCGCAGGAGAAGAAGGCCCTTCGAGACGAAAACCGGATCCTCCGCTCGAGAATCCGGATCGGAGAAGACTTCCCGGACCTGGTTACCGCCGACCCGGCAATGCTGGCCCTTCTCGCCGATGCCCGACGGGTGGCCCCTTCCCTGGTTCCCGTCCACATCTTCGGGGAGAGCGGGGCGGGGAAGGAACTCATCGCCCGGGGTGTCCACGCTGCCTCGGGGCGGAAGGACAAACCCTTCGTGGCCGTCAACTGCGGTGCGGTCCCGGAACCTCTCTTCGAGAGCGAGTTCTTCGGATACGAGAAGGGGGCCTTCACCGGGGCCCAGGCGCGCAAGCCAGGGTTCCTGGAACTGGCGGGGGGCGGGACCCTCTTCATCGACGAGATCGGCGAGATGCCGCCCGCGGTTCAAGTGAAATTTCTCCGGGCCATCGAGACCATGAGTTTCTATCGGGTGGGGGGGATTCGCGAAGTCCGCGTGGACGTGCGGATCGTGTCGGCCTCGAACCGGGACCTCCAAACCATGGCCCAGGAGGGGACCTTCCGGAAGGACCTCTATTTTCGTGTCGCCGCCATCAGTTTCCCGGTCTCGCCACTCCGGGAGCGAAGGGGGGATATTCCCCTGATCATCAGCCATTTTCTGAAAACGAAATCCGCCGTCCGCGACATCCGGGTCAGTGATTCCGCCCTGAAGTTGCTCAGAGATTACGATTGGCCCGGAAACGTCCGTGAGTTGTTGAACGTGCTCAACCGGGCCCTCCTGCTGAGGCGCGCCGACGTCCTCGACGCGGACGACTTCCCGGGAATCCGGGAGCCCCGGGTATCGGAAGCGGGACGTCGCCTGGAGGACGTGGAGCGAGTGCACGTCCTGTCGGTCCTCCGGGAGTTCAACGGTCACCGGGGCCGGGCCGCGGAGGTGCTGGGTATCGACCCGAAGACGCTTTACCGGAAACTGCAGTCCTGGGGCGAGGTCCCGGGTCCCTGACCCCGGGCAACGCCCCGAACTCTTCCCGGCCAGGAGAGTCCCGCAGAAAAACGGCGGCCACAACCTGAAAGGAGGAGGAAACGTGTTGCTCCACCAGGATCGCTCACGCTTCTTGGGGCGTCTTGAGACCGCGGTCGGGTGGGCTGCCCTCGCCGGCATCGGGATCGGGGGAATAACCCTGACGGGTTGGATTTTCGACGTCGCCGTACTGAAGAGTTTTTTCCCTTCCCTGGCTCCCGCGAGGCCGAACGCCTCGGTCGGAATCCTTCTGGGCGGAATCGCGCTGTGGCTTTCCCGTACGAAAGACGGGGGGCTGCGCCCGGGTCGCCGGGTTGCCCTTGGTTGTGCTCTGCTCGTTGCCGCCATCGGTCTGGTAACGCTCTTGGAACATACCCTGGCTTGGGATTCGGGGTTCGACCGCCTCCTGTTTCCCGCCCAAGTCAAGTTAATCCCGGTGACCTTCCCGGGGCGAATTCCCCCGGGCATCGCACTGAATCTGCTCCTGATCGGCCTCTCTCTGCTCCTGTTGGACGTGCGGACACCCCGAGGGCGTCGACCTGCCCCGGTCCTGATCGGCCTGCAGGGGTTTGTTGCGCTGGCGACCTTTTTGGGCTACGTCTATGGCGCCTCGATCTTTTTCTCCCTGGCCTCGGTGTTCGATCCGGTTTCCCTGCCGGGAATCCTGGGGGTATGCATTCTTTTCTTTGGCCTGGGGCTCGTGCGGCCTGGCCCCGGGCTGTTAACCATCCTGGGCGGATCCGGTAGCGGCAGTATCCTGGCCCGGCGTTTCCTGCTTCCGGTTTTCGTCGTCCCCGTCCTTCTGGACGTGCTGCTCACAGCGGGCGAACGCGCCGGGTTCTACGGCGAAGTCAAGGAACCCGCCGTGCACGCCGTACTGCAGATGGGCTTTTTCCTGGGCCTGGTGTTGATGACTGCCGCCGCCCTCAACCGGGGGGAATCGGCTCTCCGGGATAGCGAGGCCCGGTTCCGGACCCTGGCCGAAACCCTCCCGAACATCGTCTACACCGCGACGCCGGAGGGTTCGCTCGACTACGTCAACCGCCGGGGGGTGGACTACACAGGGCTGGCCTTCCAGACGATGATGGGAGCGGGATGGGTGAACGTCGTCCATCCCGAGGATGTGGGGCCCGCGATAACGCAAATGGAGGAGAGCATCCGCACGGGACAACCCTATGAAGTCAAGGAGCGGATCCGGGGCGCCGACGGTGATTATCGGTGGTTCATCACGCGGGCGAAACTCATTCGCGGCGAAGGGGGCCAGCCGGCACAGTGGATCGGCACCGCCACCGACATCGACGAGCTGGTGAGAACTCAGGACGCCCTGAACGAAGCCCATCGCAGGACCACCGTAATCCTGGAGAGCATCGCCGACGGGTTCAACTCCTTTGACCGGGAGTTTCGATACACCTACGTGAACGCCTCGGCGGCGAGAATCCTGCGCACCACGCCGGAACGATTGCTGGGCAGGACGGTCTGGGAGGTCTGGCCGAGAGCCGCCGAGACCCGTTTCGGGGCCGCTTTCCGCAAGACGATGGAGGAGGGCCTCCCCGTGTCGGTCGAGGAGTTTTACCCTGAACCCCTTAACGCCTGGCTGGAAGCTCGTTTTTACCCCTCGTCCGACGGGATGACGGTCTTTTTCACGGACGTGACCGGCCGCAAGCAGGCCGAAGCCGAAATCCGCCGGGTAAACGAACGGTTCGACCTTGCTACCCGCGCAGCCCATCTTGGGATCTGGGACTGGGACATTCCAAACAACCGGCTGTCCTGGGACGACCGGATGTACGAACTCTACGGAATCCGGAAGGGGGATTTCACGGGTGCCTACGATGCCTGGCTCAGGGGCGTTCACCCCGAGGACGCGGCTCGCAGCGACGAGGAGTCACGGCGGGCACTGCGCGGAGAGAAGGAGTACGACACCGAGTATCGTGTCGTGTGGCCCGACGGATCCGTGCGCCACCTCCGTGCCATTGCCGAGGTGCTCCGGGACGCCGAAGGGAACCCCCAGCGCATGACCGGGGTCAACTATGACATTACCGAGCGCAGGCGAATGCAGGACGAACTGCTGGAAGTGGAGAAACTTAAGGTGGTTAGCCGATCCCACCAGCTCTGGCAGGACACCTTCGACTCCATAACGGACCTGGTGATCCTGATCGATGGGGAAGACCACATCCTGAAGGTCAATCGGGCTTTTCTGGATTATTTTCGTCTCGCCCTCCCGGAAGTGATCGGAAAAAACTGCTGCGAATTCTTTGACGAGAAGGATTTCCCCGTTCACGATCACCTGCGGAAGCGAGGCCTCGGGGGACAAGTTCCCACGTTCGTGGAATTGACCGACGCCGCCCGGTCCAGAATTTTCGACGTGGCTGCCTACGACCTTACGTCTGACCTCGAAGGGTCTACCGGGCACATTCTTGTCGCCCGGGACGTCACGGAGAAGCGGGAAAACGAAATCCGGCTCATCCTGAGCGAAAGACTGGCCGCCATCGGCCAGGTTGCGGCCGGGGGCGCCCACGAGATAAACACCCCCCTGGCCACCATCTCCTGCTGCGCGGAAGGTCTTCTGTCCCGGGCCATGAAGGGACAGCCCGATCCAGGGATCCAACAGAACTACCTGCAGATCATCCGGGACGAGGTTTACCGGTGCAAGGCCATCACCGAAGAGATGCTCTCCTTCGTGCGGCAGACCAGTTACGAAATGCGGCCCATCGACGTCGGTGACGCCGCGGAGCGTGCCATCGAGTTGATCCGTCTGCAGGGTCGTTTCCGCAACGTCGATCTGAAGCGGGAGTTCGCGGCCGACTTGCCCCCGGCACGGGCCCGCACGGGAGACCTGCGCCAGGCACTCCTCGTCATCCTGTCCAACGCGCTGGACGCCGTGGAGGAAAACGGAACCCTGCTGGTGCGGACCGGGGTCGAGGGCAAGAACGTCTTCGTTGACGTCGAGGACTCGGGACGCGGGATTCTCCCGGAGAACCGGGAGCGGGTATTCGATCTTTTCTTCACCACCAAGGCATCCAGGGGCGGGACCGGGATCGGCCTTCACATCGCCCGGAGGATTATCCGGGCCATGTCGGGCGAGATCTCGGTGAAAAACGGCTCCCTGCCGGGTGCGGCCTTCCGGGTCACATTGCCGTTGGAATGACGAGAGGTTTCCGCCCGAGGAGAAGGAACACCATGAGAACGATGATCCTGACCTTGGCGGCGGTCCAGTAGGAGATGCGCAAGGCGGGCGTAGACTGGCGGATGGTCGTCTACGGTGGGCCGTCCACAGCTTCACCAACCCGGAGGCGGGGTCGGACCCCTCCCGGGGCGCCGCTTATAACGCGACCGCCGCTCCTGGGCCGACCTGCGTCAATTTTTCGAGGAGATCTTCGCAAGATCGTCCCCGTGACCGTTCACGCCCCTATCCGGCGTCCAGTTCGCGCGCGATCGGCATGTTGGAAGAGGAAGAAGGTGCCAGATACTATCTAAACACCATATTATCAGAGGGACATAATGTTGACCATGGCAACTTGTTTTTTATCAGTGAGACATAACAAGTCAAGCAAAATTTTAACAAATATTTTCCTCCAGACTCGGATTTTTTCCTGCGAAAACGTTGATATAGGTAGGAGATTTTCTGAAATCTGGAGGTGAATATGGGCCGAAGCATTAGGCGACATATTCCGAACGCCCTGGTTCATGTCGTCCAGCGGTGCCACAATCGCGCCTCCCTGCTCATTGGGCCCGGGGACAAGCTTGCTTACCTGAAAGCCCTGCGGGAAACGGCGGTGCAAATGAATTACGGCGTCGTCAGCTACTGTGTCATGGACAACCATATCCATCTGCTTTTGCGGACTCCGCCGGTCATCCGGAACCACACGCTGGCCGCTTTCATGCACCGGCTCAACAACCGATTCGGTCACCGATTCAACAAATTCCACGGTCGGAGCGGCACCCTGTGGAGCACACGCTACCGGCCGAAGTGGGTCCCCTTCTCCGCGCTGCGGCTTCTGAAGTTGATCTGGTACGTGGAAGGGAATGCCTCCCGTCGGCGGGACCGTCCGATCGAAGCATCGAAGTGGCCTTGGTGCTCGGCGTACTGGTTTTTTCGAGCTAAAGACGGGCCGGTGCCGTCTTTGCTGGGAGAGGCCATGATGATGCTGCTTTCCGGAATCCCTCTCGAGGAGCGGCCGGATTCCCCAACCTACCTGAAGACCGTTCTCGAGGTGCAAAAGGGGCCGGGTTGGGAAGCGGCCATTCCCCACGCCACAAAGCTGCGGGTCGATCGTCGATGGTTGGGGTGCAAAACTTCACGATTCGGGGCCAAATTACCGAATGACACAGCAAAAACCGCCCCTGAAAGGGAAGGCGACTCCGTTGGGCGATGGGACTCCGGCATCGAACGTCGGGCGCTGGCTGCCCTTCCGGGATGCAAACCGGAGAATCAGGAAACCCGTTTGTTCCCTCCCCGACGGCGCCGGAGGAGGAAGGCGAGGTTGCCGGATCTGGTCTGAAAACCATGTCAGCTATGAGTAAATGATATTAAAGGATCTATGGTTTTCCTCGTTATGTTGACAAGATAACAAGAGAGTTGGATAGCACCTGGCACCCTCACCACCAGGTTTCCATCTGCACGCCCGCGACGAGGCCCTGGTTGCGGTTGGCGTAGTCGAGGCCGCCGATCTGCCCGACGTAGGCGTCCGACCATCGGGCCCAGGTGACGAAGGCGCGGATGGCCGGGCGGCTGAAGAACAGGTTGCCCAGGGAGACCTGGGGCGCCAGGGAGACCTTGAACAGCCAGCCGCTCTGGCCGGTGCTCCGGAGTTCCGTCCAGTCGAGGAACGGCTCGGCGGCCAGGCTGACGTACCGGTTGAAGTGCCAGACGGTCCGCACGCCGGCCGAGAACCACTGCTGGAGACCGCCGTACTGCTTGTAGTCCGTCAATTGGTAGACCACCACCGGGCTGAAGGAGAAGTGGGGGGAGGGCTGCATGACCAGGCACTCCGTGATCCGGAAGCGGTAGGAGCCGGGGGCGTCGGGCCGGATGAAGGTCCCCTCCGGCGTGGTGTAGGTCTCGAAGCCCGAGGTGAAAGTCTTGGCGGCGTTGCGCCCGTACTGGACGGAGAACTTGTTGGAGCCGTTCTCCCCCATCCAGCCGTCGCTGCTGTGGATGAAGGTGAAGGCCAGCCCCGGCTCGCCGGGTGTGGTCTGGCCGGCGTGGTCCCGGCCGTGGCTGGCCCAGGTCAGGGTGAGGCCGAACTCGCCCTTCCCGCCCGGCAGGGGCGTGTCGTACAGGCTCAGGACCAGGTTGCCCTTGTTGAACCCCGCCTGGTTCAGGGGGTCGGGCCGGGGCAGGTCCGAGAAGCCGCTCTGGCTGCCCAGCCCGATCCAGGCCACCGCCAGCTTTCCCAGGCGGGTCCGGATGTCCTCCACCCCGCCGCCGCCCCCGCTCATGTTATAGAAGTAGAAGTCGTCGATGTGGATGTCGTGGCGCCGGTAGAAGCGGTTCCCCGCCCAGAACTTCATCCCGGGCTGGCGGGCGCTGAGGTTGCCCACGGCGGCCCAGGCCTCCGCCAGGCCGAAGCTGGTGGCGCCGGACGCCATGTAGCTCTGGTAGGGGTTGTACATGGAGAGGCGGATCTGGCAGCGGGCGATGGGGTCCGACGGCGTGCCGTCCGCCCGCGCCGCGCCGTCCAGGGAGAAAGCGCCCGTCAGGTAGAAGTTCTTGCCGAAGACCAACTCACCGTAGTTTTCGCCCTCGTTGCCCAGGCGGCCCTTGGCCATGGCGCCGGGGGCCATGAAGCCCACCTGGGGGCCGCCCTCGTTGTCCCTTCCGTACCCGGCGCGGATGTAACCGCCGATGTCCACGTAGTTCCGGAGCACCTCCTCCACCCGCTTGCGGAGCGCCGGATCCTTCGGCACCGCGATCGCCGAATGGCGGGTTTCCGTACTGTTGCGGAAGAGTGCGTCGGCGTGGTCCTTGCGGTCGTTTTCGCCGGTCTCGGCTGGGCCCGGTCCCGTTGCGGACGGCCCTTCCGCGGCGGGGGCGGCCGCCGATGACGGCGGCGGGGCCGGCACCTCTGTGGACGCCGACGTTTCCAGTTGCTTCAGGCGGGTTTCCAGCGCTTTGAGCCGTCCTTCGTAATCCTGGCGCATTTGTTCCATTTCCCGGCGGATCTGCCGGACTTCGGCGTCCGTCCGGGGGTCGGCCCCCCGGCAGAGTCCTGCGCAGAGGAACAGGGTCAGAGAGCACGCCGCTAACCGTAGGGGGTTCATAAAAGAGGCCTCCGTCGGAAGAATGCAGGGTCGCAAACCGCCTTTCCCCGGTGTCGAGGGTGGGGTGAAAGTAGTCGAGACCGTTGCCGAAGTCAAGCCCCATGGTCTGGTGCAAAGCGCCACCACCCTCCGGGCGACGGCTCAACCAGAGGATTTACAAGCACTATCCCGTTCGCTCCCCGAATTCGCCCAAATTGGCGGGATTCACGGGCAATGACGGTTTGGCGACTTCTTGCGGGCCCGTCATCACCGGCAGCCCGTTTGGTGGATCGCCCCCACGATTTCACTTGTGGCGCGGGTGGATGATCGGATAAAATCACCCCGTTCGTCGGTTTATCGAGGGGTTACCGTCCTGCGGGACTGCGCAGGAGCTGGATTCGGAAATTTCATCCCGACAAGGAGATCATTCCATGTCCGACCAACCCGCCAACCATTCCAGACGTCAGTTGATGTTCGGAGGGGCGATCGGGGCGCTGCTGGCGTCCGTGCCCGTCCTCGCCCAGGCGAAGAAGACGGGCGCCGCGGCGCCCGGCCCGGCCGGCCGCCCGGCGCTCGGCGCGCTGAAGGAGCTGCACGACGCCTACTTCAAGGCGTTCTCGGCCCACGACGCCGCCGGGGTCGTTGCGCTGTTCACCCCCAACGCCATCGTCATCGGCACGGGCCCCGGGGAGATCTGGGGCGGGGCCGAGGAGATCGCCGAGGCCCACAAGCACTTCTTCGAGGCCTTCGACCCGGGCAAGCATGAATCCGAGGTGCTCTTCCGCGACGGGAACGTCCAAGGCACCATGGCCTGGATCGCCTCCATGTCCCGGGTGAAGTTCACCAAGGGCGCCGACGTTACCGAGTTCGGCCTGAACTCCTCCGTCGTCTTCGAGAAGGCCGGGGGGAAGTGGCTGATCCGCTCCATGCACTTCTCGAACCTGACGGCCGGGCCCCAAACGGCCACGTCCTGAGGGGGAGCCATGGAGAATGCCAAGATCGAGACCCGGCGCGAGTTCCTGCGCGCCATCAAGGGGTGGTCCGGCGCCGTGGCCTGCGTCGCGCTGGCCGGGGGCGGGGCCTCGAGCCTGATGAGAGCCGCGGCGTGGGTGAACGGCGGCGGTGGATGGGCCAATCGCGGCGGTGGCGGCAGTGCCGGCTGGGCGAACAAGTCGGGCGGCGGCGCCGGTTGGGTGAATCGCTACGGCGGCGGCGGCGCCTGGGCCAACGGCGGCGGCGCCTGGACCAACCGCGGGGGCGGCGGTGGCGTGTGGGCCAACGGCGGCGGTGTCTGGGGCAACGGCGGCGTTGTGTGGGCCAACGGCGGAGTCGTCTGGGCCAACGGCGGGGTGGCGTGGGCCAACCTGGGCATCGCGTGGGCCAACGCTGGGGTGGCGTGGGCCAACCGTGGCGGGTCCTGGGTCAACAGCGGAGGTGGTTCCTGGCACAACGGCGGGGGCGCCTGGGCCAACGGCGGCGCCTGGCACAACGGCGGCGGCTGGGCCAACGGCTCCGGCGGTTGGGTGAACAAGGGCGGCGGCGGCGGCACCTGGTCCAATCGCGACGGGGGCGGCGGCGGCTGGGCCAACCGCTACGGCGGCGGCGGGGCCTGGAACAACCGGTCCGGCGGCGGGGGCAAATGGGCCAACCACCGCTGACGGATGCGGACGGGCCCCCGCCCGAACCGATCCGGAACGTGCCGGCGGGGTGTGCCGAGTCCCACCCCGCCGGCGGTCTTGTTTTGCGGGCCTGTTGCCCGGCGGACGTCGGGGCGGTTCACCGCGTCGACCCGGATCGCATCGCCTGGATCGAGGCCCCGCTCGACCTGGCCGGCGAGGCCTGGCCGGCGGGTGTGCGCCTCGACGTGGGGATCTCCGACCCCACACGGGAGGCGCCGGGGCTCCACCCCCTCTCGCGGCTCCGGGGCGAACGCCCCCTCCGGGTCACCCTGCCGGTGACCACCGGCCTCGCCCGGGCCGCCCGCGTGGCCATGTCCCTCCAGTTGCCCCTGCGGCTGCTCCCCGGGCAGCCGTCCCCGGACGCCCTCGGCGAGTTGCGCACGGTGTTCGAATCCTACCTGCACGACCCCCGGGCCGATGCCTCCGTCCAGCCTTTCGACGCGGTCCTGGCCTTCCTGCTCCACGGTGAACCGGTGACGGCCTGGACGGCCCTCGACCTCGACCCCTTCTACGTGTGCCGCTTCCCGGCCCCGGGGGAGCCGGCGTCCCCGGCGGACATCCCCCCCGACCCCGGCTTCGTCGAGCACTGGGTCACCGGGCTCGTCGCCTCCGGCGCCGAGTGTGCCGGGTGCCCCTACCTCCGGTGGTGCGCCGGGATCTTCAAGTGGCCCGACCAGGCCTACGCCTGCGATGCCGTGAAGCGCTTCCTCGCCGCCGTCGGCGAGAGTGCCGAGGCCATCGCCCGCGACCTCGGCGAGGCCGAGGCCCTCACGACATGAGCGACCGCCCCCTCAGCCTCGTCCTGCTGCCCACCCTGTCGTGCAACGCCGCCTGTGACTACTGCTTCGAGGAGAAGGCCGCGGTCTCGCTCTCCCTCGGGGACCTCGACCGGCTCACCGCGTCCGTTCTCGGCCACATGGAAGCCGTGGGCGCGCCGCGGGCCGAGGTGTACTGGCAGGGCGGGGAGGCCCTGCTCCTCGGGCCGGCGTGGTACGAGGCGGCCTTCGAACGGATGGGGAAGGCGGCGGCAGTGCGGGGGCTCGCCTTCAACCACTACCTGCAGACCAACCTGGTGGGCTGGGGCCGGCAGTGGGAACCGGTGGTGCGGACGGTTTTCAACGGGTCGGTCGGCACGTCCATGGACTACCCGAACCGTCACCGGCGGCTGCCGGGCGGCATGCCGGAGGCTTTCACCGCGCTCTGGCTGCGCGCTGTCGGCGAGGTGCTCGCCGCAGGGTTCGACGTGGGCGTCATCGCCGTGCTGAGCGCCGACAGCCTGCGGGTCCCCCCGGGGGAATTTCTCGATTTCTTCACCCGGACGGCCGGCCTGTCGGGCCTCCAGGTCAACCTGCCCTTCCCGGGCGGGCCCGCCCGCGGGGGGGACACGCTGGAAACCGGCCCGCTGACGGCATTTTTAGTGGGGCTCCTGGACGCGTGGATGGCCGACGGCTTCGATCGCGGGGTGCGCCTGGGCCCCTACGATGCGCTCCTGGAGACCTTTGCCGGCCGGGGGGGACGCCTGCCCTGCATCTGGCAGCCCAACTGCGCCGACGAGTTCATCTCCGTGGACGCGCGGGGCGACGTGGCCCTGTGCGACTGCTGGGTGACCAGCTATTCGTCACACCGCTTCGGCAACCTCTTCGAGACCCCGGACCTGACCGCCCTGCTCGCGTCGAGCCCCGCCCGGCGCGCCTTCCTGGGGCGCCCCGCCCAGCTGCTGGAGCACGCGGGCTGCGACCGCTGCGACCATCTGGGCCTGTGCCACGGCGGCTGCCCCGTGCGCACCTTCGCCGCGACGGGCACGATCCTGGCGAAGGACCCCTACTGCGAAGTCTACCAGGCCGTCTTCTCCCGCTGCCGAACCCTCGCTGCCGAGGCGGCCCGCCGCCGGCTCACAGCGTGTGCACCACGAACGGGGTCTCCGATCTGACGTCCTCCAGCAGGTCCAGCATCCGTCGGTGGTGGGTGAAGAAAAGGACCTGGGTTTTCCGGGCCAGGCGCCCGAGGGCCACCAGGGCCGCCCGGGAGCGCTCGTCGTCGAAGTTCACCAGGATGTCGTCCAGGATGACCGGCAACGGTTCAGCCGCGTCCAGGGCGTCCTCCAGGCCGGCGACGCGCAGCGCGAGGTAGAGCTGGTCCCGCGTCCCGTCGCTCATGCCCGGGACCCGCACCCGCCGCACCTCTGCCTCCGGCGGCCGGACCCCCACCAGGACCGGGTTGTCGTTCTCGTCGAAGTCCACCTCCAGGGACGCGAAGGCCCCGGCGGTGACGGTCGCGAAGTGCTCCCCCGCCCGCTGGAGCAACGGGGCCCGCCGGGACTCCCGGAAGTGGGCGACCGCCCTCCGGAGGACCTCGGCGGAGAGGCGCAGGGTCAGGTAGCGATCGACTTTGTCCCGCAGGGCGGCCAGGGATTCCTGGGCCTCCACCGCGGCATCGGCGGCGGCGGGCCCCCCGTTCACCCGCTCCAGTTCCATCCGGGCCCGCCCCAGGTCCTCGGTCACCCGGCGGAAGTCCAGCTCCATCCCCTCGATTCGCAGCCGGGCGGTCTCGAGGTCCGCCTTCAGGGCGTCCCCGTCCATGTCGCGGAGCCTGACCACGAAGGCCGGCAGGTCGAGGCCCTCGGCGTGGACGGCCAGGAGGGCGCCCAGTTCATCCAGCCGCCGCCGGTTCCGGAGGTAGTCCTCGGACCGCCGCTCCATCCCCTCCAGTTCCTCCGGGGTCCCGCAGCCGGCCTGCCCGAGGAGTTCCGCGATCCGGGCCCGGGCGGAGGCCGCCTGGGCGTCGTGCTCGGCCAGCCGCTTCCGGGCGCCGTCCAGCTCCTTTTCAAGTCCTTCGCGCCGCGTCCGGGCCTTCTGGGCCTCCAGGAGGCGGTCCCTGAGGGCCTTGGCGGCCTCCTCGGCGGCGAGTCCCGCCAGGTCGGGGGCCAGGGCGGCGGCCAGGGCCGACGCCTCCGCGCGGAAGGCCTCGGCGTCCCGGTCGATCCCGGCGATCCGGCGCCGGAGGTCCGCGGCCTCGTCCAGCAGTTTCACCATGTCCTCGATGCGGTCGAGGATGGTCTGGGCCGCCTCGGGCCCGGGGGGCGGGTCCAGCTTCAGGGGGCGGAGGGCGTCCGCCCACTCCCCTTCCCACGCCGCCAGGGCGGACGCCGTCTCGTCGAGCCGCCGCCGCAGCTCGGCCAGCCGGAGCCGCTCCCGGGCGACGGCCTGCTCGAGCAGGGCCCGCTCCTGCGCGGCGTCCCGCTCCCGGTCAACGAGTTCCCGTGCGTGGCGGGTGAGGGAGGCGAGCGACTCGCCGGGGTCGGGCGGGAGACCCAGCTCCGTAAGCGCCCGGGCCAGGCGCGACCGGAGGTGATCGACGACCCGGTCGAGGCGGGCGACCTCCTCCTGCTGTTCCGCCAGTTGCCGGGTGGCGAGGACGGCCTCCCGGTGGCGCGCCAGCCACCCCCGCATCTCGGCGGGGCTGCGGGGGACGATCCCGGCGGGGCGCCAGGCGGCCTCCCAGGCCTGCGCCGTCTCCGCTTCCCGCCGACCCGTCTCCGCCAGGGCCTCCTCCAGGGCGGCCACGCGCTCCTGCCCGGCCCCGGCCTCCAGGGAGAGACGGGCCAGGCCGGCCACCCGGTCCGCCTCGCGCCGCAGGGTGTCCGCCACCCCGTCCGCGTCCGCGACGCTCCGTTCGTAGGCCTCCGGGAGTTCCCGCCCCTGGCCGTAGGCGGCTTCGGCCTCCGGGTCCCGGGCCCCGTCGAGCCAGGCCCGGCGCACGAGCCGCCACCCCGCCTCGCGGGTTTCCCGGGCGTCCCGGAGGGTGGCCTCGTCGGGGATCGCCCCGCCGGCCAGCACCTCCTGCCGCCGGGCTTCCAGGTCCCGGAGCCGCTGCTGGGCGTCGTCCAGCCGGTGCTGCTCTTCGCCCCGGCGCCGTTCCAGTTCCGCGAAAACTTTTTCGAAACGGTCCACGGTCGCCTCGGGCGGGACGGGAAGGCCGTCCAGGGCCTCCGGGTCCGCCGGGAAAAAGGGCAGGGCCCGGACGGCCGCCCCGCTGTCGGACTCCAGCTTCCGCCGCTTCTTTTCCGCCTCCAGCCGGGCCCGCTCCGGCGCGCCCGCCTCCTCGACGTCCCGGAGGACGGCCTGGATGGCCCGGGTGTCGCGGCCCCCGCTGGCCTGGGCCAGTTCCAGCTCTTTCCCGTCGATCTCCTCCCCCGCCTGACGGCAGTCGTCGAGAAGGCCCGCGTGTTTCGCGGCGAGGGTCCCGTGCCGGAGGGCGAGCTTGCGGACCCGCTCCCGCTGCGGCAGGGAGAGCTGCAGGTCTCGGGCGCTCTCGAGGGCGAGCCCCGGGCTCAGTTCCCGCAGAATCCGCGCTGCGCCCCGCTCGGCGTCCGCGGCCCGGGTGTCCAGGCCCCCGCGGTCCTTTGCGGCCTTGAGGTGAACCCCCAGGCGGTCCTGCACCAGGTCGCGGATCTCCTTCTCCCGTGCCAGCAGCTGGTCCGCGGGGGGCAGGCCGTCGAGTTCCCGCTGCCGGTCCTGGATCAGGGCCCGGTCCGCGGCCGCCTCCGTCTCCGCGCCCCGGGCCCGCTGCAGCGCGTCCAGGCGGCGCCGGGCGGTGTCGTCGGGCAAGACCTTCACCTCCCCGAGGGCGGCCAGGTCCGCGGCGAGGCGGGCATATTCCTTTGCGGGGGCGAGGCACTCCCCGTAGCGCTTGAGGCGCTCCAGGGCGACACGCTCGCCCCGGATCTCCCCGCTGCGCCGCTCGAGCTCCTTCTCGATCCCGGCCACGGTGTCGGAAAGCTTCTTCCACTGGCCGGCGGAGGTCTCGGCGGCGTGCATCCGCCCCACGGCGTCCTTGTAGGCGGCGATGGCGTTGTCGAGTTCCTTTTTCCGCGAGCCGGCGGTGAAGAACCGCTCCGCGTCCTCCTGGAGCTTCCGCAGCTTCGCGTGGATCCCCACGATGCCGGTGGCGCCCTGGAAGAGGCTCGCCGCGAGGTCCCCCTTCCCCTCGCAGAGGTCGGTTCCTCCCTTCTGAAGGCGTTCGTGGTTGAGGCCGTAGAGGGTCTCGAAGGCCTCGCGGTCGATCCTCCCCAGCAGGCCCGGTAGGTCGCCGTCGGCGAGGGGGTTCCCGTCGGCGTCCAGGAGGGTGTTCTTGCGCCCCTTCCGGCGGGCGAGGTAGCGGACCCGCCCGTCGGCGCCCTCCAGAAGACCCGCGACGCGCAGTTGGTCGGCGGGCGCCCGGAAGTGGTCGAGGGTTCGCTCGGGGATGCCGAACAGCAGCCCCAGGACCGCGCGCAGGGCCGTGCTTTTCCCGGCCTCGTTGGGGCCGTAGACAACCTGGAGGGCCGGGGCCTGGGCGCGGAGGTCCAGGGTCCGGTCGAGGAACAGGCCGAAGGGGCGGAGGTGAAGTTCGAGGATTCTCATTCCCGGCCTCCTTCCGTTGACAGCCTGGACAGGAGGGTCTGCCGGATCGCCTCCATCCGGCCGGTGACGAGGTCGGGGCCGGACAGGTCGAGGGGGTCCTCGCCGGTCTTCAGCTCGTGGGGCAGGACCTCCCGCAGCTTCACGAGGTCGTTGACGGACAGGAGTTCCTCGAGGAAGGCCGCGTCTCCCCCCGCCCGGTCCAGGAAGGACTCCAGGTCGGCAAGGGGGAGCGGGGAGGCCTCGGGCCCGCCGCCCCCGCTCGGGGAGGTGGTCTCGAACAGGACCTTTTCCACCCAGATCTCCTCGAGGCCTTCCGAGAGGACCCGGGAGCGGAGTTCCGCCGCCCACCGGGCGGGGTCGGACAGCAGGGCCCGGTGCGCATCCGTCGGGCCCTGCAGCACCACTCGCGCCGCGACCAGGGGCGCCTCGGTGCCCGGCGCGGCAGGGAGCATCCCGCGGAGGAGGGCCTTGAGGGACGCGAGGGCGGCGTCGACGGCCTCGGTGGCCGAGGCGGCGGCGGTCGCGTCCACCGTGCAACGGGCCCAGCGGACCGTGTCCAGCGCCCGGTGCTCCACGCCCGTCACCCGGCCGTCTTCCACGCTCACCAGCGTGCACCCTTTCCCCCCGTCCTGGGTTTCCCGGGCGTGGCGTCCCTGAAGGTTGCCCGGGAACACGATCCAGGGGTCCCGGGAGAGCACCGTGCGCTGGTGGATGTGGCCCAGGGCCCAGTAGTCGTAGCCGTGCCCGGCGAGGCCCCGCACGCTGCACGGGGCGGCCGTGTCGTGCCCGGCGACCCCCTCGGCGCTGGTGTGGAGCACGCCGATGTTGAACCAGCCGGCGACGGGGGGCGGGTAGGAGGCGGCGAGGTTGGCGGTCTCCACCCGCTCGGCGAAGCTGCGCCCGTGCACCGCCGCCTGGAGGTCCTCGAAGCGGACGGTGTCGGGCTTCCCGGCCGGGAAGGTGTGGACGGAGGGGGTCCGGAGCCGGTGCGAGACCCGGCTCTCGGCGTCATGGTTGCCCTTCACCTGGAGGACGGGGATCGACCGCGCGGCCAGCCGGCCCACCTGCGCGGCGTAGAACAGCCCGGTGTTGTAGTCGCGCCAGTCGCCGTCGAAGACGTCCCCGGCCACCAGGACGAAAGCGACGCCCTCCTCCAGGGCCAGGTCCACAAGGTTTTCCAGGGCCCGGCGGGTGGCGCCCCGGATGCGGTCGGCCGGGGCGCCCTCGTAGCGCTCCAGCCCCCGCAGCGGGCTGTCAAGGTGTATGTCGGCCCCATGCAAAAACTTGAACCGGCTCAAAGTTTGCCTCCCTCTCTCCTCGGCATGAACAACGTATCGGTATCGGTATCGGTATCGCAATCGCAATCGGCATCGCAATCGCCCTCGCAATCGGCACCGCAATCGGCATCGCCCTCGCTCTCCCCCCCGCCGCCCGACCCCCGGCTTCAGGGCACCGGGTCCCGGGCCAATCGAAAGCCGAGGAAGGAGTAGCGATCGTACGGGTGATGGTAATCCAGGCACGCCGTGTTACAGTCCTCGACACCCTGGTTGCAAGCTCCACCGCGGCTCACCGGGCCCCCCGCTCCTCCTCCCGGACGCTCCCGTCGAGTGCCGCCATCACGTCCCTCCCTTGCGGTGCATCCCGCGCTTCGCCTCCCTCATGGCGTGCGGGATCGGTGCGGACGGATTATAGCACGGGAGGCGTTCCGGTCCATGGGGTTGGGAGGTGAAACAGCTGCGTTCTCGCTGTGAAACGGCAGAGGGCGTAGACGGGGAGGCGCAAATGTGATAGGGTCGGGATGAATACCCGTGCAAAGGAGGGGCGATGAGAACCGATCGGTCTGCTTCGGCGTCGTGCAAGGTTCAAAAGGGAGTTCCGAGACCATCGGCCGCGTGGTGGGCCGCGATCCGGCTGGCAGCCCTCGCCGGGGCCCTGGCCGCGGGTGCCGCCGCCCTGCGAGCCGGCCCGCCGGCCGACCCGTCCTGGCCTCCCGCGGTGAAGGCGGCCTTCGGGAACGCGACGGCCTTGCCGGCGGCGCCGCCGGACCCCGTCGTGGCCGCGGTGCGGAAGCTGGGCGGGCTCGGAATCGTCGCCCGGCCGGCCATGGCCCGGCTCGCCGGCGATCCTTCGCTGCCGGTTCCCCACCGTGCGATGAGCGGCATCCTGCTGGCCCGGTATTCGGCCTTCGACGCCGCTGCACTCCGGCAGTTCCTCGCGAGTGAGAGCCCTTACCTTTGCCTGGAGGCCGCCCAGTTGCTGGGCCGGCTCGGCGGGGACGACAACCGGTCCGCCGTGTCCCAGGCGGCGGTGAAACGGCCGGGCCAGGCCACCCAGCTGAACAAGTTCGTCGCCGCCTGGCCGCCGGCGCCGCCGATCCCGGCCCCGGCCCTGAAATTGCTCGACGCGGTGCTCCGGGAACCGGACGAACGCGTCCGGCTGAAGGCGATCACCGCGCTCACAGTGGATTACGGCGCGAAGGTCCGGGACTCCCTGGAGTGGACCCTGGCCTGCGGGGTGACGAGCGAGTCGACGCAAATGGACCTGGCGGCGGCCGTCGTCCGCATCTGCACCGAAAGCGGAGCGAGTCTCGAGCCCCTCTGCCGGAAAGGCCGGCAGAAATTCCTCCGCCTCCTGGCCATCCAGGAACTGGCAAAGAGGGGTGCAGCGGAGAAGGCGTTCCTCCGCCAGTTGGCGGCCGACCCCGCCGAGCCGCTCCGGGAGCACATCGAGAAGGCCTTGCAGGGAAAGTGACCGCCGGGAAGGCGCCCGGGAAGGCTCGCGGGGGCGCAAGGGGCGCCGGGGGGGCGCGGGCTCGACGCTGAAAACCAGTCGGCGTTGAGCCTTCTCCGGCGGTTTCCCCGCGCCCCGGTGCGGTGGACGGGTTTCGGGGCTCCGGAGAGGCTCCCGGCCGGGTCGGGGTGACCGTTCCGATCAATCCCCGGGAGCCGGGGAAGGCGCCCCGTATTTCTTTCGACAGGCCTCCATGGCGTCGAGCAGGTCCTTGCCGGCTTTCTCGATTTCCGGGTCCCGTTGCCCGGCGATCCCCTCGAACTCGGCCATGTCCTTGAAACGCTTCAAGGCGATCTCCTCCAGTTTGCCCTTGAGTTTTTTACTGTCCAGTTTCCCGCCCACGAAGTAGTCCCGGGCGCTCTCGGACCGCAGGATCTCGACCATGTCCCGGATGCAGGCGATCATCTTTGCTCTCTCTTCCGCCGACACTCCCTTCGGGGCCTCCTTCCCGTCTCCGGGGCCCATGGTCTCGTCCGGGAGCGTGATTGTCTCCCTCAAGGCCTTGATGTGATCCTTCTCGGCCGCCTGGTACGCCGGGTCGCTTTCGAATTCCCGGGCGGCCATGTCCCATGCGTCCAAGTCCTTGAAGTATTTTCGGACGATCTCGTCCATTCGCGCCAGGTAAAGGTCTTCGCTGTACTTGCCGTCCACGAGGAATTCCGTCGCCCCTTTGGACTTGCAGAACTCGGTCATCTCCTTCATGCAGTCCAGGAGAAGGGTTTTCCGGTCTCCGGGGGGGGTGGCGAAGGTCGCGGGGCCCACGGCGGCGAGGACGAGGATGATGGCGGAATGGATCGTGAGAAGCGTCTTGGTTTTCATGGTTCCTCCAGGATAAGCGGCAAACCGGGTTTGTCGTGCATCGAGGATACCACGCGCGTCAACCGGGATGGGATTCGCGCGTACTGATGACGAAGGGGGCGCGTTTGTGCGTTGACCAAGCGGAATGCCTTGCGCGAAGGCGTCCCCTTGCGTACAATGCCCCGTTGCGAGGTGAGCCGATGGCTGGCGGAAACACAGTGAAACGATGGGTTCGCGGGGTCGTTCTCCCTGCAGTGATGGTCCTGGCCCTGGCGGCCGCGGTTTCCTTTCTCCGGGCGGACGACCCGAAACCGGGGAGCGACCCCGGGCGGGGTTCGGACCCGGCCGCCGTCTCCTCCCCCGCCAGCCCGTCCGGGACCGATCCGGGCGCCGCGACGCCTCCCGCATCGGGAAAGGGCAAACCGGCATCCAAACCCAAGGAGCCGCCCCGGCGCGGCGGCCGCCCCGCCCTGATCGTCGACGACCAGACCGAGCAGGAGACGCCGGTGGCGGCCGAGGCCCCCCCCGACCCGAAGAAGGCGAAAGACCACTTCCGGATCGGCCAGTTCTACTCCCGGCGCGGCAACTGGGACGCCGCGGCGTCCCGCTTCAAGGAAGCCGTCCGCAACAAGCCCGACTGGCCGGAGGCGCGACGCCGCCACGTGGAGGCCCTCTCCCGCGCCGGGGACTGGGCCGCCGCCGAGGACGCCGCCCGGGCCTACCTCAAGGACGCCGCGAACGCCGACGACCGGAAGTATTTCCAGGGGGCGGCGGACCAGGCTTCCGTCGAGAGGGCGAAAATGCCGGCGGACGCGCAGACCAAACCCCGGGAGCCGGTGAAACCGCCCCCCACCCTCTGGTGAACCCTGCCCCCGACCCCGGCCGGGCCGGGCGAGGACGGGGCGCATCGCCCGGAACCCATCGAGGAGGACCCGATGATTGGGACTGAACACCCCTGGTGTGCAACGGAGGCCACGAAGGCGCCGACCGCGCGGTGGCTGCCCGCGGCGGCCCTGCTCCTGCTGGCGCTCTCCCCGCTGGGCGCCGCGGGCCCCGATGCCTTCCACTTCACGCCGTCCCCCGCGACGGTGGCCCTCGAGGCGGGCAAGCCGGGGAGCCTGGCCGTCGTCATGGCGGCCGACGCCGGCTACTACCTCTACGAGGACATGCTCTCCTTCAAGGTGACGGCCCCGAAGGGGGTCCGGGCGAAAGCGGCGGTCCTGCCCAAGGGTCACCTCAAGTTCGACCTCGCCAGCGAGACCGAGCGGATGATCCACGAGGGGAAGGGAACCGTCCGCATCCCGCTGGAGGCGGCCGCCGACGCGCCGGCCTCCGGGACCCTGGCCCTCGAGATCGGCTACCAGGGGTGCTCGTCCTCCACCTGTTTCATGCCCGGCACCCTCACCCTGAAGGTCCCCTTCACGGTGAAGGGGGCGGCGGAACCCGCCGCGGCCCCCGAAGCGACGACCGCCGCGGCCACGCCCGAACCGGCCCCGGCGGAGGCCGCCGCGCCTGCACCGGTCTCGGCCGGGGTCTCGGCGGCGCCGCTCCCCCAGGTCTTCCGCCTCGAGGAGTACGTCCCGGCGGAGGAGTTCCTCAAGCGCCTGCGCGCCGCCATGGCGGGCTCCGGGGCGCCCGCGGCGAAGCCGGCAGAGGACTACGGCAGCGTGGTGGCCTTCGTGCTGCTCTTCTTCGCCGGGGTGGTGACCAGCTTCACCCCCTGCGTCTACCCCGTCATCCCCATCACCATCACCATTTTCGGCGCCAAGAAGGCCGCCAGCAAGCTCCAGGCCTTCCTCCTCTCCCTGATCTACGTCCAGGGGATCTGCCTGGTCTACTCGGTGCTGGGCGTGGCGGCCGCCTCGTCGGGGGCCGTCTTCGGGCAGTACATGAGCCACCCGGGCGTCGTGGGCGGCCTCGCCGCCTTCTTCGTCCTCATGGGACTCTACATGGCCGGGGTCTTCCAGTTCAACCTCCCCTCGTCCTGGCAAACGAAGGCGTCCGGGGTGGGTGGGAAAGGCTACGTGGGCGCCTTCACCATGGGCATGGTCTCCGGCGTCATCGCGGCCCCCTGCACCGGCCCCGCCCTGGCGGGGGTGCTCGCCTGGGTGGCCGGCACCGGGCAGGCCCTGATGGGCTTCTTCCTGCTCTACACCTACGCCATGGGGATCGGGATGCTCTTCCTGGTGCTGGGCACTTTCTCCTCCCTCATCCACAAGCTGCCCAAGTCCGGCGACTGGATGGAGGTGGTCAAGGGGATTTTCGCCGTCGCCATGTTCGCGGTGGCGCTGTTCTACCTGAAGGACGTCCTGCCCGGCCTGCAGGTGTGGGGCGTCCCGAAACCCGCCCTCTTCGCCGGCGGTGCGGCGCTTCTCCTCGCCGGTTTCCTCACGCGGTGGCTCAAGATCGACCTCCACGCGACCACTTTCGGCGGGGTCGTCCGGAAGTTCGCCGCCATCCTGGTCTTGACGGCGGGCGTCCACGCCCTGGTCGTCGGTTTTTCCCGCATCGACGGGACGCTCCCCTGGCGGCACGACCTGGACGCCGCCCTGGCGGAGGGCGCGAAGACCGGCAAGCCCGTCCTCGTGGACTTCGGCGCCTCCTGGTGCGCCGCCTGCAAGGAGCTGGAGAAGTACACCTTCAGCGACGACAGGGTCCGGAAGGAACTGGAGGGCTACATCACCGTCAAGGTGGACATGACCGACTCCGGCACGCCGGAGAACCAGGCCCTGGCCCGGCGTTTCGGCATCCGGGGGTTGCCGGTGGTCCTGGTTTTCGCCAACGTAAAAATCGCGCCGGGCGCCGCGGGCGTTTCACCGTGAATCCGGTGATTCCCTGCGCCCGGCGCGCTTTTTACCCTGTTCAGGCGCCGGCTCGATCTGGCTATGGAAGATAAGCTGCGTATCCTGCACCTTTACAAGGATTACCACCCCGTCCGGGGCGGGATCGAGAACTACGTGGGCCTGCTGGCCCGGGCCCAGGCCGCCGCGGGGCACGACGTCACGGTCCTGGTGGCCCAGCGGAAGGGAATGAAGACCTCCGACACCATGGAGGACGGCGTCCGCGTGATCCGGGCGAAGCGGTGGGGCACCCTCGCCTCCACCCCCATCAGCCCCGCCTTCTTCCGCCAGGCGGGCCGGTTGAAGGCCGACCTCGCCCACCTCCACTTCCCGCACCCGCCGGGCGAGGTGGCCTGGCTCTGGCACCGGCCCTCCCCCCGGGCCGTCATGACCTTCCACTGCGACATCGTCCGCCAGAAGGGCATCCTGCGCCTGTACCGCCCGCTGATGAAGCGGGTCCTGCGCGGCATGGACCGCATCCTGGTGAGCAGCCCTCCCATGATGGACAACCCGGCCCTGGACGGCTGCCGGGACCGGTGCGCGGTGGTGCCCTTCGCCGTGGACCTCGGCCCCTTCGCCGTCCCGGACGCCGGTGAGAAACGTGCGGCCCGCCGGCGCCTGGGCCTGCCGGAGGAGGGGCCCCTGCTGCTGTTCGTGGGGGTCCTGCGCTACTACAAGAGCCTGGAGACCCTCATCGAGGCCATGCCCCGCATCCCGACCCGGGCCGCCTTCGTCGCCGTGGGCGAGGGCCCCATGCGGGGCGCGTGGGAAGTCCTGGCGGCGCGGTCGCCCGCCGCCGGCCGTATCCGCTTCGCCGGGCGGGCCCCCGACGAGGCGCTGGCGGACTGGTACCGGGCCGCCGACCTCTTCGTGCTTCCCTCCGGCTCCCGGGCCGAAGCCTTCGGGCTCGTGCTGCTGGAGGCCATGGCGTGCGGCCTCCCCTGCGTCACCACCGAGGTGGGCACCGGGACCTCCTGGGTCAACCTCCACGGGGAGACGGGGGTCGTCGTGCCGCCCAACGAGCCCGGCGAGTTGGCCGACGCCGTGACGGCCCTCCTCGGGACTCCCGACCGGATGCGGCAGATGGGCGCCAACGCCCGTCGGCGCGTCGAGACCCACTTCACCGTCGAGGGGATGATGGCCGCGCTGGATCGAATCTACCGCGACGTGGCCGGCGCCGCGGCGGAAGGCCCGGGGTCGGGCCGGCACCCCGAGGGCCGAAGGGGACGGTGAGGGAAGGACCGGGGGAGCCCCCCGGCCGGTGGAACCCGGAAAAGTGGGCCTGTGGAGCGAGGCATGAAGAGCAAGGAACCCATCACCATCGAGAGCGTGGCGCGCATCATCCGGAAACTGAACCTGATCTCCGAGGACCAGCTCCGGGACGTCCTCGCCGAGGGTCAGACCCAGTGGGCCCGGCTCATGAAGCTCCAGGAGAGCGCCGCCTCGCGGAAGACGCACCAGCCGGCCGCCTTCGTCTCCCCGGCGGAGGTGATCTCCTCCTTCAACCTGGAGATCCCCGACAGCAACGGGCGCATCCTCACCGAGGACATGATCACCGAGGCCCTGGCCTGCCACCTCGGGATCCCCTACATGAAGCTCGACCCCCTCAAGCTGGACCTCGACCTGGTCACCAAGAACATCCCGCGCCCCTTCGCCCTGAAGCACCTGGTGGTCCCGGTGGAGGAGCACGGCACCATCGTGACCCTGGCCGCGGTGGACCCGTTCATCGACGAGGCCCTGCGGACCCTGGAGCACGCGAGGGGGATCCGGACCCGCCTGGTGCTGGGGTCGAAATCGGACATCGTCAAGATCGTCCGGGAGTTCTACGGGTTCCGGGCCTCCGTCAAGGCCGCCGAGGTGGAACGGACCCTGGCCACCGACCTGGGGAACCTGGAGCAGTACCTCAAGATGAAGGGGTCGGCCGAGATCGAGGCCACCGACCAGCACATCGCCGCCGCCTGCGAGTACCTGCTCCACTATGCCTTCGACCAGCGCGCCAGCGACATCCACATCGAGCCCAAGCGGGAGCGGACGGTGGTCCGGCTGCGCATCGACGGCGTGCTCCACGAGATCCACTCGGTGCCCAAGGCCCTCCACGCCCCCATCATCTCCCGGGTCAAGATCGTCTCCCGCATGGACATCGGCGAGAAGCGCCGCCCCCAGGACGGGCGCTTCAAGACCACCTACCAGGGGAAGGACATCGAACTCCGCGTCTCCACCATGCCCGTGGCCTTCGGGGAGAAGGCGGTGATCCGCATCTTCGACCCCGACATCCTCATGCAGGACCTGGACCAGCTCGGGTTCTACCCCCGCGAGTACCAGCTCTACAGCGGCTTCGTCCAGCGGCCCAACGGCATCATCCTCGTCACCGGGCCCACCGGGTCGGGCAAGACCACCACCCTTTACTCCTCGCTGAAACTCCTGGCCTCCCCGGAGGTCAACATCGTCACGGTGGAGGAGCCCATCGAGATGGTGATGGAGGAGTTCAACCAGGTCCAGGTGCAGCAGGGGGTGGGAATCCTCTTCGCCAACATCCTTCCCACCATCCTCCGCCAGGACCCGGACATCGTCATGGTGGGCGAGATCCGGGACAAGGAGACGGCGGACCACGCCATCCAGGCGGCCATGACCGGCCACCTCGTGCTCTCCACCCTGCACACCAACGACGCGCCGTCGTCGCTGATCCGCCTCCTTGACCTGAACGTCCCCCCCTTCCTGCTCGCCGCCACCATGGTGGGCGTCGTGGCCCAGCGCCTCGTGCGGAGGATCTGCCCCAACTGCAAGCGGGAGAGCGCGCTGTCCGACCAGGAGATCGCCTACCTCCAGCTCCCCGGCAAGCACTACCGGGTCTGGTCGGGCGACGGGTGCAACGAGTGCCGCGGGACCGGCTACCGGGGTCGGACGGGCATCTTCGAGGTCATGGACATGTCGGACCGGGTCAAGCAGGTCCTGGGAGGGCCCGTCACCCTCCGGGCGCTCCAGGAGGCCGCGCGCGCGGATGGCCTGGTCTCCCTTCGGGAGATCGCCGTCCTCAAGATGCTGGAGGGCGCCACCACCTACGAGGAAGTCTTCGCCGTCACGGGGTAGGGGGAAGGTTGTTAGGCTGTTAGGCTGAAGGCTGTTAGGCTGAAGGTTCGGAGGTATTCCAATCGGTATCGGTATCGGTATCGGTATCGGTATCGGAATCGCAGTCGCAGTCGCAGTCGCAGTCGTAATCGCAGTCGCAATCGCAATCGCACCTCACATCCCCCACAGAAACAAAAGACGCGCTCATTGCCTCACGCGATGTGGCCAAGCCGCCAAGCCTCGCAAGAGGAAAGAGCCACGAAACACTTTTTGCGGGGGACGTCAACCGTAGAGAAGAACGCTTTGCTCCCGCCCCGAAGGCGGCGGGAGCCGGGGTCACCTCCAGGCTTGCTCCGAAAGGCGACATCCCCGAAAAAAGTGCCACCGCCCACTGGGAAGGGAGAAGATCGAGGGTTGCGGGCCGCCGTCGCCAAGGGGGCCGCCGTT
This sequence comes from Acidobacteriota bacterium, assembly GCA_018001935.1. Lineage (NCBI taxonomy): Bacteria > Pseudomonadati > Acidobacteriota > Acidobacteriota bacterium. Next base: position 21,918 of record JAGNHB010000022.1, on the reverse strand, counting down.
CCCGGCTTCGGCCGCGGTTTCGGCTGCGACTGCGACTGCGACCGCTGCGCTGCTGCGACTGCGATTGCGACTGCGATTGCGATTGCGATACCGATTCCGATACCGATACCGATACCGATACCGATGGGAATGCCTCCGAACCTTCAGCCTAACAGCCTTCAGCCTAACAGCCTTCAGCCTAACAGCCTATACACTACAGTCATCCGCTTAACACTTCTTCACACCGCCGACATTGAAGCGCAACCCCGGGGTCGTATCCTGAGCATGGCTGGAGATGAATCCGGCCGAAATTCAAACCCTGGAGGCTGTCATGAAAACCGGAGTCAAAACGTTCATCACCGTCGGCGTGGCCCTCGCCGCCCTGGCCCTGGTGGCGGCCGTGGCCGCCCGCCCGATGCTCTCGGGCTGCATGGGGCACGGCAAGGGGCTGATGCACAACCCCGAGCGGATCCGCCAGGTCGCGACCTGGATCGTGGACGACGTTCTCGACAAGATCGAGGCCACCCCGCAGCAGCGCGAGCGGGTCCACGCCCTCAAGGACGAGATGCTGACCAGGGCCGGCGCCCTGCACCAGGAATGCCAGGCGAACCATGCTCGATTCCTGGCGGAGTTCAAGAGGGAGCGGCCGGATATGACCAATGTCCACGCGATGATCGACCAGGCGGCGGCGAAGAAGGTCGCCTTCGCCCACGAGATTGCGGACGCCGTCCTCAAGCTCCACGACATCCTCACCCCGGCCCAGCGAAACCAGTTGGTTGCCCTCGCGGAAGAGCACTTGACCGCCCACTGAGCGGGTGCTAGGATCGGGGCATGACCACCGACCCGATCATCCGGCTCCTCCTGGTGGAGGACGACCGGCGGCTGGCCGACCTCACCCGGGAATACCTGGAGCGCCACCATGTCGCGGTCTCGCTCGCCTTCGACGGCGAGCGGGGCCTCGACGAGGCGCTCCGCTTCCCCTTCGACGTGGTCCTGCTGGACGTCATGCTGCCGCGCCGGGACGGCCTCGGCGTGTGCCGGGCCATTCGGGAGCACAAGGACGTCCCCATTATCATGATCACGGCCCGGGGCGAGGAGGCCGACCGGGTCCTTGGCCTGGAGACGGGGGCCGACGACTACGTCCCCAAACCCTTTTCCCCCCGCGAACTCCTGGCCCGGGTCCGGTCGGTGGTCCGAAGGGCCCGCGGTCAGGCGGGTCCCCGCCGGACGGTCCTCACCCGCGGGGCCCTGACCCTGGACCCCGCGGCGCTGTCGGCGAACCGGGGCGGGGAACGCCTCGACCTCACCGCCCACGAGTTCCACCTCCTGTACGCCCTGGCGGAGAACGCCGGGCGGGTCCTCACCCGGGAGCGCCTCCTGGACCTCGCCGGCGGCGGGGAGGAGGCCTTCGACCGCTCGGTCGACGTCCACGTCTCCCGCCTGCGGAGGAAACTGGGCGACGACCCCCACCAGCCCCGCCTCATCCGGACCGTCCGCGGGGCGGGCTACCTGTTTCTGGCCGAGGGGGAAGGGGAGTGAGCCGCCGTTTCCGCCTTCCCCGCCACACGCTCTTCTGGAAGTTCTACTTCTACGGGCTGGGGCTCCTCCTGGCCGTGGCCGTGGCGGGCGGCGTCGTCGCGCACCTGGTGGGGAAGACCCCGCCCTGGATCGGCGCCCCCGACCGGTTGGCCGGCGTCCTCAGCCGGGCCCTGCAGCGGGGGCCCGGCGAAGCGGCCGGTCTGAAGGCGCACGTGGAGGAGATCGGGGCCGTCCTCAACGTGGACATCGCGGTGTACGACGCCCAGGGGGCGCTCCTGGCGGCGTCGGGGCCCCGGGCGCCCGGGCGCCTCGACCCGCGGCGGATCGAAACGCTTCCCTCCCGGGATTTCCCCTTCCGGCAGAGTGTCCTGCCCCTGCTTCTCGCGGACGGCCGCCGGGTCTGGACGGTGCTGCGCTGGGAGGAGCACGGCGGGATCAAGCGGCACTTCTGGACCGTCGCCGTCGTCTTTGTTCTCCTGGCGGTCATGCCCTGGCTCTTCGCCCGGACCTTCATCCGCCCGCTGGAACGGCTCACGCGGACGGCGAAGGCCTTCGGCGACGGCGACCTCCGGGTGCGGGCGGCCCTGAAGCGCTGCGACGAGATCGGCCGCCTGGCCGGGGCCTTCGACGAGATGGCGGACCGGGTGGCGGGCCTGGTGCGGTCCGAGAAGGAACTCCTCGCCAACCTCTCCCACGAGGTCCGTACCCCGCTGGCGAGGATCCGGGTGGCCCTGGAGTTGTGCGGGGAGGACGAGGCGGACGGCGAGGCCGTGCGGGCCCGCCTGCCGGGCATCGAGACGGACCTGGCCGAGCTGGAGGGGTTGGTGGAGCACATCCTGGCCCTGACCCGTCTCGACCTCGCCGCCGGTGGAGGCGCCGCCGCGCAGGCCCTGGCGCACGAAGCGGTGGACCTGGCGTCCCTGGTCGAGGCCGCCGCCGCGCGGTTCAAGGAAACCTGGCCCGGCCACCCCCTGGCGGTGGACACCCCCGGCCCGCTGCCGAAGCCTTTCGGGGACGCCCGCTTTCTGCGGCGCGTCCTGGACAACCTCCTGGACAACGCCGCGCGTTATTCCCCCGAGGGGTCCCCCGTCGAGATCGCCGTCGAGCCGGGGCCGGCGGGGGTGGCCGTCGCCGTCCGGGACCGGGGCGAAGGGATCCCGGAAGCGGACCGCGAAAGGGTTTTCGAGCCCTTCTTCCGGGGCGACCGGAGCCGCACCCCGGGCCGATCGGGCGTGGGGCTGGGCCTGACCCTCTGCCGGCGGGTGGTGGAAGCCGCCGGCGGGCGCATCGAAGCCCTCCCCCGCGAAGGCGGCGGCGCCGAGATCCGCTTCACCCTGCCGCTGCACCCCGACACACCCCAGGGGACACCGAAAGCGTAGCGAGAAAGGTCTCTCGCAAAGACGCCAGGATGCAAAGCCTCGCAAAGGGATTCCCTTTTCCGGTTCCAGCCTTGCGAGGCCTGGCGGCTCTGTGTCTTGGCGAGAGGTAGAGACCGCCTTTTTTTTCTGGAGAATCCGGATGATCCGTGTCCATCCGTGTTCTTCGTGATCCCTGTGCTTTTTCCCGCGTAGTCCGCGGTTCCCGGTCCCTTCCGTCTCTGCGCGTCCCGTGGCTCAGGGCTCGAGCCGGCTGCCGAGTTCTTCCCACCGGCCGTAGAGCCCCGCGAGGCGGGCGGCGGTGTCGGCGTGCTCCTGGCCGAGGCGGGCGAAGGCGTCGGAGGCCATGCCCGGGGAGGGGTCCTGCAACGTCCGCTCGATCTCCGACAGGCGGGCTTCCATCTGGGCGATTTCCGTTTCGACCTCTGCCATTTGCGCCTCGAGACGGAAGCGCTCGTTCTTGGAGAGGCCCTCGGGGCGGCCGTCCCCGCCCGCCCCGTCCCGCGGCCGCTCCGGGGTGCGTTCGGGGACGGCCCGCGCCGCCTCCGCCGCGGCCTCCCGCGCCGCGGACCGCCGGCTCTCCCACGCCTCCCACTCGGAGTAGTTCCCGAAGTGGAAGTCGGCGGTCCCGTCGTGGACGCTGAGGATCCGGTTGACGATCCGGTCCAGGAAGTAGCGGTCGTGGGAGATGACCAGTAGGGTGCCGGGGAAGGCGTCGAGGGCGGCCTCGAGTTCCTCGCGCGAGGCGATGTCGAGGTGGTTGGTGGGCTCGTCCAGGATGAGCACGTTGTGGCGGGCGTAGATGAGCCGCGCCAGCAGCAGGCGGTTCTTCTCGCCGCCGCTGAGCGCGGAGAGCGGCTTGAAGACGTCGTCGTCCCAGAACCCGAAGCGGGCGAGGAAGTTTCGGATGTCTCCCTCCTGGGCGAGGGGGTCGAGGGTGCGGATCTCCTGGATGGGGGAGGCTGACAGGGTCTCCATCTTCTGGTCGAAGTACCCGATGGACACGTTGCGCCCCCACCGGTACGACCCGCCCAGGGGGGGGATCTGGCCCAGCAGGGCCCGGAAGAGGGTGGTCTTGCCGGTGCCGTTCTCGCCGAGGATCCCGATCCGGTCGCCCCGGGTGACGGTGAGTTCGAGGGGGACCTCGACCAGGGGGGCGTCGTAGCCGAGCACCAGGTTCTCCAGGACCAGGACCGTGTCGGAGCTGCGGCTGACGTCCGACAGGTTCAGCCGGATCCGCCGGGCGTCCTCGGTGGGCCGCTCCACCCGCTCGAGCTTCTCCAGCATCCGCCGCCGGCTTTGGGCCTGCTTCGTCTTCTGTCCGTAGATGTTCCGGCGGATGAAGTCCTGGGTCTTCTGGATGAACTCCGCCTGGGACTCGTACTCCTTCCGCTGTTGTTCGAGCCGCTTGACGCGGTCGGCCTGGAAACGGGTGTAGTTGCCGACGTAGGTGTTGACCCGCCGGTTGGCGATCTCCCAGATGCCCCGGCAGACCCGGTCGAGGAAGTAGCGGTCGTGGGAGACCACCACGTAGGCCCGGTCCCACGCCTGGAGGTACTCCTCGAGCCAGCGGACGGCCTTGAGGTCCAGGTGGTTGGTGGGCTCGTCCAGGAGGAGGAGGTCGGCGCCCTCCAGGAGGAGGCGGGCCAGGCCGAGCCGGTTGAGCTGGCCGCCGCTCAGGAAGGCGCAGGGCTGGTCCAGCTCGGCCCGGGCAAACCCGATGCCCAGCAGCACGGCCTCGGTGCGGCTCCGGTAACTGTACCCGCCTTCCCGCTCGTAGCGCTCCTTGGCGTCGCTGTACCGGCGGAGGCTGCCGTCCAGGCGGTCGCTCTCGTGGTGATCCGAGATCTCGTGCTCCAGCCGGGCGATCTCCACCTCCAGGTCCATCAGGGGGCGGAAGACCTCCAGGGTCTCGTCGAAGAGCGCCCGGCCGGCATCGACGCGGACTTCCTGGTCCAGTTTGCCGACCCGGAGGCGGGACCGGAGGTTCACCCGCCCGGCGTCCGGCGCCACGGTCCCCGCCATGATGCCGAGGAGCTGGCTCTTGCCCGAGCCGTTGGGCCCGACGAGACCGAGGCGGTCCCCGTCGTTGACCTGAAGGCAGACCCCTTCGAAGAGGTCGATCTCGGGAAAGTGTCGGGCGATGTTTTCCAGTTGCAGCAGCATTCTGTCGCGGGGCGGCCCACCGGGAGCCCGGGAAGGCGCGGCCAAGGGGATTTCCGGGCGCGGCCGCCCGGAGCGGGGCATTGTATATTGGCCCGGGGAGGGAATCAAGCGAAAGGGGTCCCCAACAAAAATTGTGCTTTTTTCGTTCAACTTCTTGCATTCGCTTGAATGGCAGGTATAATGAAGGAGGAATTTCAACAAGGAGCCTGGTTATGAAACAACCGTTTCGCCATTTGTTGATGATACTCATCCTGGCCCTGACGGCCACGGCGGCCGTCGGCGCGGCCTCCTTCCAGATGCCGCTCTACACCGCGGATCAACTCAGGAACCCCGATTTCGTCCGCTCCGAGATCGCGCGCCTGGGGAACCTGCGGGCCGAGGCCGCCCTGCAGTACAAGGCCGTGTCGCCCCTGCACCGCTCCATGGTGGGCTCTCAGATCAACAAGATGGACGTCGTCCTGCGCACCCTGAACCACATCGACGCCCACGGCTTCAACCCGGCGGAAGTGGTGTTCCTCAACTGCCCGTGCATCACCCCCGAGGTCACCCAGTACCGGGGCCTCGAGATGGTGGATATCCGCGCCCCCCAGGAGCCCGCGGTGGTCGCGGAGAAAGTCTACGACGTGAACGAGGCGGGGATGACGCCCCCCAAGCCCGTCCGGACCCCCCAGTTCGAGATTCCCCCGGAAGTCATCGGCACCGGAATCAGCGGGAAGATGAACGTCCTCATCACCATCGGGAAGGACGGCCGGGCCACCGACGTCATGGCCCGCAACGAGATCACGCCGGCCCTCACCGAGACCGTCACGGCCCAGATCAAGGAGCGCTGGATGTTCAAGCCCGCCCTCCTGCACGGAAAGCCGGTCCCCGTCCGGATGCCCTGGGTCTTCACCTTCACCTACACCGTGATCCAGCCCACGCCCACGGAGTGAGCGCGACGGAACAGCCTCTCTCCCGCTTCGGACCCCGTCGGCGCCCGTCCCCGGGCGCCGACGCCGTTTCCGGGCTCCCCCGTCAGCGTCGCGCACGCAAGCAAGCGGCCGTCTTCGCCCCGCCTTCCATACCTGATGACCCCGCAAAAAGTCGCGAAAGGGAGATTTCCCGCGAATAACACGAATATACGCGAATTTATAACACGAATAATATCTGTTGATTGTTGATTTCTGATTCGCGTTCATTCGCGTGATTCGCGGGCATAAAAGACTTTTTGCGGGGGCGTCAAGTTTGACGATCGCCGCCCCGGGGACAAGACGTCGCATCGCAGGGGCAAACCCGCCCCGAAGGCGGCGGGAGCAAATCGTTCTTCCTGGCGAGCCTGGCGCCTTTGCGAGACCCGGATCCGGAGCGGCTCTCGCCAAGGCGCCAAGCTCGCAAGGGAAAACGGCATGGGCCACAAATCATGCTACCGGCGGACGTTTCGAGCGATCGTCCGCACGATCTTGCGCGATCCGGCAACGATGTTCCGGTGAAGAAACTACGCTCCTCCCTTGACTCCGCCCGGTAAAAGTGGCTTCGGAAGGCAACCGGGATCGACACTCTACTGGCAGGAACGCAGCCGCAAAAGCGCAGAGTGCCATCGCCCTTCGGGGTGGGGAAAAACGCCCCACACCCCCGGCGAGCCGCTTTGACACAAAGCTTTAATATTCAGTTGGATAGCGGCTGTTGGCGTTTTGGCACGCGGCATGCTAAGAAATTGTCGGATTTTTGAGAAGGAGGTAAAAACCATGGAAATCCGCAAGTACGATCCTTTTCAGAAGATGTTCCGGGAGTTCGAGCGCTACTTCGGCCGGCCCGTCGAGACCGGGCGCGCTTACGACGACGAGGGGAGCGTGGCCTGCGCCTGGTACCCCCGCATGGACGTGAACGAGCGCAAGGACGAGATCGTCGTCCGCCTGGACATCCCCGGCATGAAGCAGGAGGACATCCACGTCACGGTGGAGAACGGCGTCATGACCGTCCACGGGGAGCGCAAGTTCGAGCAGTCCGAGAGCGTCGACAACTACCACCGCGTGGAGTGCGCCTACGGGGCCTTCTCCCGCAGCTTCCAGGTCCCCCAGTCCGTGAACCTGGACAAGATTGTGGCCAAGTACCGGGACGGCGTCCTCACGCTGACCCTGGCCAAGAAGGACGAGAGCAAGCCCAAGCAGGTGGAGATCAAGATCGGCTGAAACACCCAACCGCCCGCCTTCGCTCCGGCGGGGGCGGCAACGGAATCCCCCGAGCCCGAATCCCCGCCGATTCGGGCTTTTTTTCAGGGGGTGCGCACCGAAAGGAGTGAGCGATGGATCTGAACAAGTTCACCGTTAAAGTCAGGGAGGCCCTGGAAACGGCCCACGCGACCGCTCTTCGAAAGGGCCACCCCGCCATCGTGGCCGAGCACCTCCTCCTCGCCTTCCTCCGGCAGGAGGAAGGCCTCTTCCCCCGCCTGCTGGCGAAGATGGGCGTCCCGGTCCCCGAGTTCACCGAGCGCCTGGAGGGGGAGATCGACCGCATGCCCCGGGTCTCGGGGACCGGCGGGCCCGACCAGGTCTATGTCTCCGCCCGTCTGGCGCGCATCCTGCAGGAGTCCCTGGCCACGGCCGCGAAGATGAAGGACGACTTCGCCTCGGTGGAGCACGTCCTCCTCGCCCTCCTGGACGACCGGACGCCCTCTCCCGCCAACACCCTCTTCCGGGAGTTCGGCTTCAACCGCGAACGCCTCATGGCCAACCTGCAGGACATCCGGGGCTCCCAGCGCGTGACCTCCGAGAACCCCGAGGCCACCTACGACGCCCTCGAGCGCTACGGCCGGGACCTGGTCCGGGACGCGGCCCGGGGCAAGCTGGACCCCGTCATCGGCCGTGACGACGAGATCCGTCGCGTGGTGCGCATCCTGAGCCGGCGGACCAAGAACAACCCGGTGCTCATCGGCGAGCCCGGCGTCGGCAAGACCGCCATCGTGGAGGGCCTGGCCCAGCGGATCTGCCGCCAGGACGTCCCCGAGGGCCTCCGGGACAAGACCATCTTCGCCCTGGACATGGGGGCCCTCATCGCCGGGGCCAAGTACCGGGGCGAGTTCGAGGAGCGCCTCAAGGCCGTCCTCAAGGAGATCCAGGAGTCTGAGGGGCGCATCCTCCTTTTCATCGACGAGATCCACACCATCGTGGGGGCCGGGAAGGTGGAGGGAGCCATGGACGCCGGCAACCTGCTCAAGCCCATGCTGGCCCGCGGGGAACTCCACTGCGTCGGCGCCACAACCCTCGACGAGTACCGCAAACACATGGAGAAGGACCCGGCCCTGGAGCGCCGCTTCCAGCCGGTGCTGGTGGAGCCGCCCACGGTGGAGGACACCGTCTCCATCCTCCGCGGCCTCAAGGAGAAGTTCGAGGTGCACCACGGGGTCCGCATTACCGACGGCGCCATCGTGTCGGCGGCGGTCCTGAGCAACCGCTACATCGCCGACCGCTTCCTGCCCGACAAGGCCATCGACCTGGTGGACGAGGCGGCCGCCACCATTCGGACGGAGATCGACTCCATGCCCGCCGAGCTGGACGAGATCTCCCGGCGCATCATGCAGCTGGAGATCGAGAACGAAGCCCTGAAGAAGGAGAAGGACGCGGCGTCGAAGCAGCGCCTGGACGCCCTGCGGGCCGAGCTGGCGGAGTTGAAGGAACGGTTTGCGGCCCTCAAGGCCCAGCTCGACGCCGAGAAGGAGGAGATCCGGCACCTGCGGAAGCTCCGCGAGGACATCGAGACCACCCGCCAGGACATCGCCCGGGCGGAGCGTCAGTACGAGCTCAACCGCGCCGCCGAGCTCAAGTACGGCCGCTTGCGGGAGCTGGAGCGGGCGCTGGCCGACGCGGAGTCGCACCTCGCCGGGAAGCAGCAGGGGGCCCGGTTGCTCAAGGAGGAGGTCACCGACGAGGAGATCGCCGAGATCGTGGCCCGGTGGACGGGGATCCCCGTGACCCGGCTGGTGGAGGGCGAGCGGGAGAAACTCCTCCGGCTGGCGGAGATCCTCCACCGCAGGGTGATCGGCCAGGACGAGGCGGTGGACGCCGTGTGCGAGTCCGTCCTGCGGGCCCGCTCGGGCCTGAAGGACCCGCGGCGCCCCATCGGTTCCTTCATCTTCCTCGGCCCCACGGGCGTCGGGAAGACGGAGCTGGCCAAGGCGCTCTCCGAGGCCCTCTTCGACGCCGAGGAAAACATGGTGCGCATCGACATGTCCGAGTACATGGAGAAGCACAGCGTGGCGAAGCTCATCGGCGCCCCCCCGGGCTACGTCGGCTACGACGAGGGCGGGCAGCTCACGGAGGCCGTCCGTCGCAAGCCCTACGCCGTGGTGCTGTTCGACGAGATCGAGAAGGCCCACCCCGACGTCTTCAACGCCCTGCTCCAGATCCTCGACGACGGTCGGCTCACCGACGCCCGGGGCCGGACCGTGGACTTCAAGAACACGGTGGTCATCATGACCTCCAACACCGGGAGCGATCGGATCACGAAGAGCCTGGGCCGCGACGGGAGCCTCCCGGAGCCCGTGCGGGAAGCGGTGATGGCGGAGCTGCGCCGGACCTTCCGCCCCGAGTTCCTCAACCGGGTGGACGAGACCGTCCTGTTCCGGCCGCTCACGCCGGACGACATCGAGAAGATCGTGGACCTGCAGGTGGAGGCGCTGCGTCGCCGGCTCGTCGACCGCTTCGTGACCCTGTCGCTGTCCGCCGAGGCGCGGGCCTGGATCGCCCGCAAGGCCTACGACCCGGTCTACGGCGCCCGGCCTCTCAAGCGCTTCCTGCAGAAGCAACTGGAGTCGGAGTTAGCCCGCCGCCTGGTGGCGGGGGACGTCCCCCCGAACACCCGGGTGGAAGTGGGTCTCGACGGCGACGCCCTGACCTTCGCGTCGGTCCCGGGGAACGGCGCCCCCCCCGCCGCGTCCCCGGTCTGAGGGCCGCGCGGAAAGCACCGGGTGGAAACAGTCCCATCCCCCCCGGGTGAGGGCTCGACCCAAGGCCGTAAACACCTTGCCGTGTGATGCGCGGCTTTCGCGCAGCCGCCGAAACCGAGAAGGACCATCGCTCCCCGTGCGATGGCTAAACCCAAGGACGGGAACGTTTTTCCGCTCGTTCCCCGGTTTTCGCTCGGCCGCCGAACCCTCAAAGCACCGTTGGCGGTGCTCGGGCTCTCCCTTTTCCTGCCGCTCCGTCCCGGCCATGTCTTTTTCACTTGACCTCCGACGCAGAAAGGTGTATATAGACACATTCGTGCGCCCGTAGCTCAGCTGGATAGAGCGCCGGACTACGAATCCGTAGGTCGCAGGTTCAAATCCTGCCGGGCGTACCAAAAATCAAGGCTTCCGAGACATCGGAAGCCTTTTTGTCTTTGGTCGACCACGAATGCCGCCCGCGGGAGGCCTCCGATCGGTCGCCGTTGAATGCGTCGGAAGCGACGGCTTTTTTCGGCGGCGTGCCCCGATCCGCAACGGGCGTTTCCCCTTTTGTCTTGTCCTGCTTCTTTTTCTGGTCTATCATCGGATCATTATTGCAGGCACGGTGCGCAGTTGCTTCGTTCAGGAGGCGAAAATGAGACGGACCGCGATCTGGTGTTGCATCCTCACCCTGGCGTGTTTCACGGTTCAGGCGGGGGACCCGGATTCCCCCGGTCCGCCGAACACGACCGCCGGCCACATGCCGACGCTGCAGGAACTGTATGACTACCTGATGTCCGGGACGCTGCCGGCACCGCCCGCCCCTTTCCAGGAACCGGCCGCCGGGCCGGGCGGCACAATGAAAACGCTGCTGCAGATCTACTCGGACATGCGGGCGCTGCTGGACCAGGTCACGGTGGCGGAGACGGAGGTCCTGTCCGGCCGGAAGTACTTCAGCACCAGCCCGGCCGGCTGGGGCATATGGTCCGGGACCATGCCGGACAACGGGGCCGTGGCGATCACGCCGGGGGTGGCCGCCCAGACCATCCCGGCCGGGTACCACGACGGGCTCGGGACGGTGGCCGGCGACGCGGACCTGACGGGTGGGAACATCCGGAACGGGGTGACGATCTTCGGCGTGGCGGGGACGTACAGCGGCGGCGGTTGCACCTGCAGCGGGACGCTCGTGGGAACCCGCTGGTGCGACAACGGCGACGGCACCGTGACCGACCTGCTGGGTTCCGACGTGATGAGCGGCAAAGGAAAGTGTCTGGTCTGGCTGAAAGAGGCTGGTTTTCTCGCGCTGCAATCATGGTGTGACGCCAACAGCCTGACCAGCCTCTTGAGCGCGGCAGATCCCCTGGCGGAGTTGACGGATGGTTCCGTCGCAGGCGATTGGCGGGTTCCGACGCTCCTGGAAATGCAGGCGCTGACCAGCGGTACGGAAGCGGTCAGAATGGAAACCCCGCGGGCCTTCACGGGTGTGGGATTGTACTATTGGTCGTATTCGTCGTCCTCGATCAGCGAATCGTGGCTCATCAACCTGTCAAACGGTGAGGCCTGGACTGCGCTCAAAGATTACGAGTACGGTGTATGGCCGATCCGCAGCGGACCGTAGAACACGGGGGCCAGGTTTCGGCTGATCCCAATAAAAACGGAAGAAAACGCTGACAGATGAACAGGCGTCGAGGCGTGAAAAGAAATAACGGATGATCCGTTTCGGCCATCGGCAGGGCGGCTTGACGGTGAGGAAATCCTTGGCCGTCGGCAGGGGGGTGGATTCGCCTGCGCTTTGGCCTTGTAAAATCACCATCGACTGGTTGAAATATCACCATGATCTGGGGTCCTGGATGAAGTCCAGAAGGCCCCCGACCTCTTCACCGCCATCAAGCTCGCCGTGGATCAGGACCGCCGGCCGGGCCGCTTCCTGCTCACCGGTTCCGCCAACGTCATGACACTCCCCCGGCTCGCCGAATTCCTGGTCGGCAGGATGGAGATACTGCCCCTTTACCCCTTTTCGGCCGGCGAACTCGACGGCGTGGTCGAAGGTTTCATTCCCCGACTTTTCCGCGGCACTCTCGATCCTGTGGAACCCCTTCGCGTTGAGGAGAACCTGACGGCTCGTCTGACCCGCGGCGGTTACCCGGAAGCCGTCCGACGCCGGGATGAGAACCGGCGCGCTGCCTGGTTTGCATCCTGTCTCTCCACCATCCTGCAACGGGATGTTCGGGACCTGGCCCGCGTGGACGCTCTTCGCAGCCTGCCCAACCTCCTGGGTATCCTGGCCGCCCGGACCTCCGGCCTGCTGAATATGGCCGATGTGGGTCGCGACACGGGCCTCCCTCACACTTCTCTGACCCGATACCTGGCCCTTTCGGAGACCGGCTCTGGGCGGTTCCGTTGAACATCCTCTGGGCTCCTTGAATATCAGCGGGTTCGATATCGGGCATCGGTACGATCGACGAACCGTGCCGGGGGCACGACCCCGGAGGGGTCGCCGGTTCACCCCGGGCGTCCGTCGCCGAACCGCGGACGGGATCCGGAGGGGAAAACCCTTTACATCGCGCCGGAATGCGGTTATGGTTGGCCCATGAGTCAAACCCCGAACCCCGCACAACCCCCTCCCGGGATGGAGAGCCTCCGCGAGCTGTACCGCATCGGATACGGGCCGTCCAGCAGCCACACCATGGGCCCCCGCGCCGCGGCGGAGCAGTTCCTGGCGCGCGTCCCCGCGGCGGAGCGCTACCGGGTGGTCCTCTACGGCAGCCTGGCCGCCACCGGGAAGGGACACCTCACGGACCGGGTCCTCAACGACGTCTTCCGCGGGAAGGACTTCGGGATCGAGTGGAAGCCGGACACCGTCCTCCCCCGCCACCCCAACGCCCTGACGTTCTCCGCCTTCGGGACGGACGGCGCCCCCTTGGGCGAGTGGACCGCCTACAGCGTGGGGGGCGGCGCCGTGACGGACGACCGCGGCCCCGCCGAGAGCGACCGGGTGTACCCCTTCGCCGACCTGGGGGAGGTCCTGCACTGGTGCAACGCCCACGGGCGCTCCTTCTGGGAGTGCGTGCGGGAGTTCGAGGCGCCGGACCTGTGGGACCACCTGGCGGCGGTCTGGCAGGCCATGCGGGAATCGGTGCAGCGGGGCATCGACAACGAGGGCGTCCTGCCCGGGGTCCTGAACCTGCCGCGGAAAGCGTCCAGCTACCACGTACGCGCCTCAGGGTTCTCGGGGACCCTGCGCAACCGGGCCCTCCTGTTCTCCTACGCCCTGGCCGTGAGCGAGGAGAACGCCGGGGGCGGGCGGATCGTCACGGCCCCCACCTGCGGGTCGTGCGGCGTGCTGCCGGCGGTCCTGCACTACCTGAGCACCGAGCACGGCTTCGGGGACGAAAAGATCCTGCGGGCCCTGGCCACGGCGGGGCTCATCGGGAACGTGGTCAAGCGGAACGCCTCCATCTCCGGGGCCGAGGTGGGGTGCCAGGGGGAGGTGGGCACCGCGTGCGCCATGGCGTCCGCCGCCACCACCCAACTCTTCGGCGGCACGGTCTTCCAGATCGAGTATTCCGCCGAGATGGGCCTGGAGCACCACCTGGGGCTCACCTGCGACCCGGTGGCCGGGCTGGTGCAGATCCCCTGCATCGAGCGCAACGCCTTCGCCGCCGCCCGGGCCCTGGACCACAACGTCTACGCCATCCTCTCCGACGGCCGGCACCGCATCAGTTTCGACGAGGTGGTGGAGACCCTCCGGCGCACCGGCCGGGACATCCCCAGCCTCTACCGGGAGACCTCCGCCGGTGGCCTGGCCCTCTGCGACGCTCAGGCGGAGGGCTGACGCCCCGTCGCGCATCCGTGGGGTGCAGCCGCGCAGGCAATGGCGCTGCGCCGGCCCCCTCCACGCCCGCCGCGGAGGCGATGGCGAGGCTCGCCCGTCGGCGGGTCACTCCCGCGCGGGCGCGAAGACCATGGCCTGGAGGAAGACGACGGCCTTGGGTTCCTCGATGCCCGTGGAGTCGCGCAGCTTCGCCTCGATGGCGGCGACCCCGCCCAGGGGGCGGTACCCTTTCCCGACGGCCTCGCAGACCTTGTCCTCGAGGCGCCGCACGCTGAGGTCCTGCAGGATGATGTAAGGCTTGGACATCTCAAGACACCTCCGCGGCCGGGATTTCCGCGCCGCCCTCCGCCCGGGCCGCCGGGGGCCCGCCCGGGGGCCCGACGCGCCCCGCCGCCGCGACCGGATTATTCCACAAGAGCGCTCGGGAATCCACCTCCCTTTGTTTGGGTTGATGTTTCCCTCGAAATGGGGTAGAAAGCGTTTGTCCGTGGGAGGGGCGGACGGAGGAAGGGGAAAAAGGAGACATCAGGTGTCCGTTTCCAAGGTGAGGCTCTGTGCTTCCTCGATCTGCCAGCTGCGCTGCCCGGTCTGTGTGGGGTGGGGCATCCGGGAGATGGGTTATTCCTCGGTGGCGGAATGGGAGGAGGCCCAACGCGACTACGGGAAGCGGCACCTCGCGGTGTGCGAGAACCTGTGGAACGAACCTCAGATCAACTGGGACGGAAGGCTCCTGGGTTGTCCTTGCAATTGCGACTTCTTCGCGGTAAACGTCTTCGAATCGGGACTGGAAAAGGCGCTGGCGAACGAAGACTATGTGTACGCGAAACAGATGGTCCTCGGAAAGGCGAACCCCCGGGATGACGTCCCCTGTTCCGTCTGTGACATCTACCGCTACCGGCGCGCGCACGGGGTGTATCTCGACGAGAAGACCGTGGAACCGGCGGTGCCGGCATGAAAACACCCTCTCCGGGCACGCGCGCCGATCATGAGTGAGGAAACCGCTTTGGCAGCAACTTCACCCCACTCGCAAGAACGATCAACCGCGGGACCGGCGCCCCCCCCCGGGCCCCCGCCGCCGGGTGCGCCGGCCACGCTCTCGGAGGCCCGGAAGGCCGGCTTGTTCGCCCTCTGCCTCTCCGCCCTGGGGGTGGTCTACGGCGACATCGGCACGAGCCCGCTCTACACGGTCTCCGAGGTGTTCCACGGTCAGAAGGCGTCCGCCGTCGACGCCGCCAGTGCGCTGGGGGCCACCAGCCTCATCCTCTGGATCCTGACCCTGTCCGTGGGGGTGAAGTACATCCTCCTGGTCCTGCGCGCCGACAACCAGGGGGAGGGCGGCACCTTCGCCCTGCTAGGCCTGTTGCGCCAGGGGGGGAGCCGCCTGCTGAAGTACCTCTCGCCCGCCCTGATCCTGGCCGCCGGGCTCCTGTACGGCGAGGGGATCATCACCCCCGCCATCTCGGTGCTGTCGGCGGTGGAGGGGCTGAAGATCGTGACCGGCGCCTTCCAGCCCTACATCGTGCCCATCACGGTGGGCATCCTGGTGGGCCTGTTCGCCATCCAGCGGCGAGGCACCGCCCAGGTGGGCCGGATCTTCGGCCCGGTCCTGCTGGTGTGGTTCGCCGCGCTGTCCCTCCTGGGGATCAACCAGGTCCTCCAGCACCCCGGCATCCTGGCGGCCTTCAACCCCCTGTACGCCGTGGATTTCCTCGTGAACGGCGGGTTCCATCACGCCATGCTGGTCCTCGGCTCGGTCCTGCTGGCGGTGACGGGCTGCGAGGCCCTCTTCGCGGACATGGGCCACTTCGGACGGCGACCCATCCGCATCACCTGGACCACCCTCGTCTACCCCGCCCTCATGCTCAACTACCTGGGGCAGGGCGCCTACGTCCTGAGCGGGCGGGAGGCGCCGGCGGGGCACATCTTCTACGCCCTGGTGCCGTCCTGGGGGCTCGTCCCCATGGTGGCCCTGGCGACCTTCGCCACCATCATCGCCTCCCAGGCCCTGATCTCCGGCGCCTTCTCCCTGACCCAGCAGGCCATCGCCATGGGCCTCTTCCCCCGCCTGCGCATTGTCCACACCAGCGCCACCCACGAGGGGCAGATCTACATCGGCGGCATCAACTGGGCCCTGATGGTGGCCTCGTCGCTCCTGGTGGTGATCTTCCAGACGAGTTCCAACCTGGCCGCGGCCTACGGTTTCGCCGTCTCGGGGGTCATGCTCGTCACCTCCGTTTCCATGACGGCCATCGCCCACCTTCTCTGGGGGTGGCGGCTCTGGAGGGCCCTCGCGGTCTTCGGGGCCTTCGCCCTCCTCGAACTGCTCTTCTTCAGCTCGGCGAGCCTGAAGGTCCTCCATGGCGGTTGGGTCCCTCTCAAGGTCGGCGCCATCATCTACCTGATCATGTCCACCTGGTACTGGGGGCGGAAGTACATCGCCCGCCGCTACGCTTCCATCGCCCCCGCCTGCGAGTCCGTGGCCCGGTTGATCGAGCTGAAGAAAAACCCCGCCATCCAGCAGATCCCCCGTTCCATCGTGGTCATGTCGTCCCGGCCCATCAGCTCACCGGAGGACAGCATCCCGCCGGTGCTCCACCTTTTCTGGGTCCGCCTCGGGGCCATCCCCAAGCACGTGATCTTCCTCACCGTGGTCCAGGAAAACGTGCCCTTCCTGCGGGTCAAGAACCGGGAGCATTTCGAGGCCCGGAATTTCCTCTTCGACCCGGTTTGCGGGTCGGTGACGGCCATTCAGGCCAGTTACGGGTACATGGAAAACCTCGACGTGCGGCAAACCCTCATCGCCGCCAAGGCGCTGCACCAGGTGAAGGTGCCGGGGGACCCGAGGCGGTGGCTGGTCCTGATCGGCCAGGAGAACCTCATCGTCAGCTCCATCGACCGGCTCCGGAACCTGCGGCTGTGGTTCTTCCGCTTCATGCTCCGCAACTCGGTCCCGGCCCACCTCTACTTCGGGCTCGGGACCGACACCCACGTCACCACCGAGACCGTGCACATCCCCGAGGAGCAGCTCCCGGACGAGAAAGCCCCGGCCTGACGCAGGGTGCGCGGGGCCCCGGCGCCTCGTTTGGCGGATACACCGAAAAAATGTGATATAGTGAATTTATGAGTCTTCGTGCGGGCCCGGCATGGGGAATGCATGGATGTCTCATCCCTTCCCGGTTGAAAACGGGCAGCCGTCGGAAGAACGTCTCCGGGAGATTCTCTACAGGGGCGGTTGAATCATGGGAAAAAGCAGTTTCTTCGCGTGGGTCGTCCTCGGCGTTGTCGTCGTGGGGAGCTGCCCCTCTCCAGCGAGCCCCGGGCGGGAATCTCCCGCTCCGGAGCTTCCCCCCGTCGTCGCCCCGCACACGCACAGGGGGGTACACCCCGGTCCTTTCCCGGAGAGGGCCCCGGCAACCGTTGCCTTCGCCCCGTCGGACGCGGGATCCTGGGACGGGGGCTTCGCCTGGAACGCGTTCTGCAACGTGAGTGTGGTCGTGGTGAGCGGGACCGAAATTTTCGTCGGGGGGGACTTCTCGGCCCTGGGCGGGTTGACGGTGAACGGGATCGCGAAATGGGACGGCAGCACGTGGACGGCATTGGGAAGCGGGTTCAACGGGAGTGTTCGGGCGATTGCGGTGAGCGGGGGAACCGTCTACGCCGGGGGGGATTTCACGACGGCCGGCGACATCACGGTGAACCGCGTCGCGAAATGGGACGGCACGAGCTGGTCAGCCCTGGCGAACGGCGTGACCGGGCGGGTGAACGCTCTCGCCGTGAGTGGGAACGACCTCTATGTCGGTGGGGAATTCATCCAGGCCGGCTACGTGGCGGCGCATCATGTCGCGAAGTGGAACGGAACCGCCTGGTCGACCCTGAAGAGCGGGTTGGGTTCCGACGTGTACGCCCTCGCCGTGAGCGGGGGCGACCTGTACGCCGGGGGGGATTTCACCTCCTCCAGCTGGACAAGCGTGAATCACATCGCGAAGTGGGACGGGAGCTCGTGGTCGGCCTTGGGGAAAGGGGCGAACAAGAGCGTGAGAGCCCTCGCCGTGAGCGGGGGCGACCTCTATGCCGGCGGGTTGTTCACGACGGCCGGGGGGAGTGGCGCCTCGCGGGTCGCGAAGTGGGACGGGAGCGCCTGGTCACCCCTGGGGGCCGGTCTGGACGGGGACGTGACCGCCATCGCGGTCATCGGGAGCGACGTCTTTGCGGGGGGAACGTTTCACACCGCCGGGGGCGCTGACGCCCGCTATATCGCGAAGTGGGACGGCGGCGCCTGGTCACCGCTGGGGACCGGGATGAACGCCCCGGTGTGGACCCTGACCGCCGGCGGGGGCAGCCTGTACGCCGGAGGGTTGTTCTCCCTGGCCGGGGGGGTCGGGGTGGAGAGTCTCACCCGGTACGACGGGACCACCTTTCATCCCATGGGCCCGGAAAACACCGGTCAGGGGGTGAACTCCACCGTCTACGCGGTGGTTACGGACGGGACCGACGTCTATGCCGGGGGCCGATTCACGAGGGCCGGCGGGGTGATCGCCGGGGGCGTCGCCCGGTGGGACGGCAGTGCCTGGTCGGCCCTGGGGGAGGGGGTGGATGGTACCGTCTACGCCATCGCCGTGGTCGGCACCACCGTTTACGTCGGTGGAGATTTCACCCGGGCCGGCGGTATCGAGGCGAACCGCGTCGCAAAATGGGATGGTTCGGCCTGGTCACCCCTGGGCAGTGGGGTGAACGACACCGTGCTGGCCCTCGCCGTGAGCGGGGGCGACCTCTTCGTGGGCGGGTGGTTCACCGAGGCCGGCGGCGCCGGCGCGAACCACGTCGCCCGGTGGGACGGCGCCGCCTGGTCGGCCCTGGGCAGCGGGACCAACAACTCCGTGAAAACCGTCGTCGCCGGCGGGGGCGCCGTCTATGTCGGGGGATATTTCAGCCAGGCCGGGGGGGTGCCCGCGAGCCGAATCGCCAAGTGGGACGGGACTGCCTGGTCGGCCTTGGGCGGCGGGGTGGACAACGGGGTCGAGGCCCTCGCCGTGAACGGGAGCGACGTCTACGCGGGAGGGTTCTTCGTCGCCGCGGGCGGAAAGATCACGACAGCGGTCGCGAAATGGAACGGCAGCGCCTGGTCTGCCCTGGGAACCGGAATCGTCGGCCGCGTGCGGGCCCTGGCCTGGAGCGCGAAGGGACTCTATGTGGGCGGCACTGTCCAGAAAGCGGGGGGGATCGCGGTGAACCGGATCGCCAACTGGGACGGCAACTCGTGGACCCTTCTGCGAGAAGGGGTAAACCACGATGTGGAGGCCCTCGCCGCAAAGGGGTACGACCTTTTCGTCGGCGGGTGGTTCATCCGGGCCGGGTCGGCGGACTCCGGGCACCTCGCCCTCTGGCGATCCTGCCCCGAGCCCGATGCCCCGGTCATCACCTCGCCACCGGCCGGGAAAACCATCCTGCAGGGGCAGACCGCCTCGTTGACGGTGACGGTGAGCGGCGCAGAACCGCTCCACTACCAGTGGTACCAGGGTATCAGCCTGGATACCCGGGTACCCGCTCCCGGGGCGATGGACGCACCGGTTTACACCACGCCGGTCCTCACCGCCGATGCCTCCTACTGGGTGCGGGTATCCAGTGCCTGCGGCGTGACGGACAGCCCCCCGGCGACGGTGACGGTCCGCTACGGCCTTTACGCGGCGCACGCGGCGCATTCCGACCTCTGGTGGACCCGGGTGAACCTGCTCAACGCCGGGGCCGCCAATCACCCGGTGAACCTGAAACTTTACGACGCCGAAGGGGCCTTGCTCGAAACCAGGATCCTCGCGTCCCTTCCGGCCGGGTCGCTTTTCGCGGCGGACCTGGCGTCCCTCTTTTCCCCGGCAGCGCTTTCCCCGGACATGTGGCTGACGGCGGACAGCCTGTCGCCGCTGCAGGGGGTCCTGGAGTTCGGGACGCGGGACTCCCTGGCCTACGTGGCCATGCCCATGGAAACGGCGGGTTTCATCGATCTGATCTTTCCGTACGTCGTGGTCATGGGTGAATGGTACACCGGCATCACCCTGGTCAACATCGGGGACGCCCCGGCCCAGCTTCGTCTGGATGCCTACCGGGAAGACGGCGGCCACATCGGCACCGTCGATGGGGTTCTCGCTTCCGGGGCCAAGTACGTTCGCCTGGTGAACCAGGTTTTCCCGGCAGTGTCCGACCCGACCCAGATCCGTTTTGTGAAGGTGACGTCCACGCAGCCCCTGGTCGCCTTCGAGCTTTTCGGCAACATGGTAAACCCCGGCCTGGCTGGGCTCACGGCCTTCGACGGCAGGCCGGCCGCAGCATCCCAAGCAGACAGCCCCGGAACGGGGTCCGGCGAATCGTTGCCGGGAACAATCCCCGCGGCGGATCACGAGCTCTTTTTCAACGAAATTCCCGACAATGCCCTCTTCTATACCGGCGTGACCTTCTCCAACCTGGGTGCCGACGGCGTCCCCGCCTCGGTGAAACTGCTGAACGCGTCCGGTGACCCCGTCGCCCAGGGGGAAATCTACCTGCCGCCCAACGCCCAGGTGACGCGGGAGATCTGGGACGTCTTCGACGGGGTGCCTCGTCCCGACGCTGTTTCTTTGCATGCGACGGCGGCCGCCCCGCTGGCGGGGTTCGAGCTGTACCTGAGTCGTTCCGGCGGGAACATCTTCCGTTTCGACGGGATCGGCGCCTCGTCGAAGGGGTCCCGGAACCTGCTATTCCCTCTCGTGAAACGCGGATCGGCGTGGACCTCGAACCTGCGGGTGCTCAACGTCACCGCGGAGCCTGTTACCGTCAAAGTGAGGGGTTACGACCCGACCGGCGAGTCGGCGGGCCTGTACACCGTGTCCCTGACGCCCGGCGCCCGGCTGGACAGCACGCCGGAGGCGATGCTGCCCTCGCCGTTCTACGAAGTCGCCTGGCTCTCGGTGGAAGGGACGGGTGAACTGGCCGGCGACCTCTTCATGGTGTCGACGGACCTGACCCGCCTGGGCAGCTACAGGGGGATCCCGGTGGCCCGGTACGCCGCCGGGGATCTCCTGGAGACCGACGCCCTGGTGGGGAACCTGCGCTTCGTCCCGGCGAAGAAGTACGCCGTGCAGGGTTCCCCGGTGGGAGAACCCTGCAGGAACTCCTACATGGAAACCCAATTCACCCACACCCTGACGCGGAGCCTGGCCGTGATGGAAACGGAGGTGACGCGGAAGATGTGGGCGGACCTGAAGTCGGTCCAGCCGTCGCTGCCGGACGACCCGTCCGACGTGCAGCGAAGCCCCGGGATGTCGAACCCGGTACAGACCGTCACCTGGTATGCCGCGGTGCTGTTCGCCAACCTGCTGTCGGTGGAGCGCGGTCTGACCCGGTGCTATTATGCCGATGCCGCTTTTACCTCCCCGATCACCTCGCTCAACTACGAGACGGACGCGGTGTTCTGTCATTGGGAAGCGAACGGCTACCGCCTGCCGACGGAAGGAGAGTGGGAGTACTTCTGCCGGGCGGGGACGACGGGGCCTTTCTGCGTGGACGAACCGAATTACATCGTCGGGAATTGCGACAACTTATCACCCAACCCCTCGCTGACGTCCCTGAGCACGGTCGCGTGGTGGTGCGGGAACACCCAGGGCACGACGTCCCCGGTGGGGCTGAAGGAGCCTAACGCATGGAATATTAAAGATTTGCATGGCAACGTCTACGAGTGGTGCTGGGACTGGCTTGCGGTTTACCCTGTCGAGTGGGCGGAGGACTACCGGGGGCCGTCGTCGGGGTTGTCCCGGGCGACGCGGAGCGGTTGTTACTCCAACACGGCCAAGGAGTGCCGTTCAGCGAACCGGCACGTTGCCAGCCCCAACACACGTTCTTCAGCGTTTGGTTTCCGCCTGGTTCGCGGGCAGTGAGACAAGGCCCGGGTACGCGCGCCGAGCGTACGCGCGCCGAGCCGAGGCGCGCGCGTGGGGGTGGGGGAAGGGGGATGGAAGCGCCGGGCTCGGCTCGCCCGGCGTACGGCGTACGCGCGCCGAGCCGAGGCGCGCGCGTGGGGGGGGGGGGGGGGGGTGGGAGGGCCGGGCTGGGGCGGCCCCAGGGCCGGAGCGGCCCGCCCGGGCGGCGGAACGGCTCGC